>NZ_JBJUDF010000193.1:0-53439 GCF_046067725.1 Planktothrix sp. | reverse complement strand
ATTGAGCGGTAGATCTATTTCTAGTTTTGGAAGGTATCAGAAGGTTGTCCGGGGAAAAATTCAGCGTCTAAAACTTCCTCTAGGGTATAAAGACATTCTGTGGGAAAATCTTGATCAGTTAGGGATGTTTCACGTATAGCTAAGTCAATTCCACTTTGATAACCTTTGTATAAAGCTTCAGTAAGATAGGGTTTTAAACTGGGATTTTCTGTTAATAAATAGCCAATCTCTCGGCGTTGTTCTCGCAGAGTTACAAACCAACTTTTAGAAGGTTTACTGGGTTGACATTGCCACTTGAGTAAATGACCGAGTAAAATTCCTAAACGGTTTCTTAACTCTTGACGTTGTTGCTTCCCCAAAGATTCAATTTCCTCCGCCAAATTAACAAAATCAAGCTGATTTAATGTTCCTTCCCGTAACAGTTTAGCTTGTTGTTGTGTCCATCCATAGAAATCTTGTTCATAAAGAGTTGAGTTTTTTTCAAAGGATGTTTTTTGTTTTATTATATCCATGAGATTAGTTGATGCTATTCTAACGATTGAAATAAACGTTTGGCATTTTCAGGCGATCGCAATAAATAAACGCATTCTAAAAAACTCGATAATTCTGATTCAGAAATCAAAGCAATATTTTTATTATTTTCACGTCTAATCACAATAATATTAGATTCATCATAAACTTGATTAAGTAACTGATCAAGGTTAGCTTCAGCTTCAGAATAACTAATATCTCGGCTTAACATTACAGTTATCCCCAAGTTTACATAACACTATTATGGAAAATTCTCACGATTTCGTCAATCAATCTCACTGATCAATAATCAGGTTTAATTGCTGGTCGTGCGAATGATGACGCTGGCTTGATCACTTTACTGTGTTGAGCTCAATAATGATAAAATTTACCGCACCTAAGCAGACTATCCTATTTTTGTCTAACTCCCCTGAGCCAAATTTTAATTCCTTGGAGTGGGAATGCGATCGCAATCAAACAACAGCGTTACAATCAATAAAGAAGCGTTGATGACAAAACGATTTTGAACGAGTCTGTGCTAACGACCAACCCCTTCCAATTTGACCCCATTGAAGCCGCCTTAGCCGATCTAAAAGCGGGACGCTGTATCGTGGTGGTAGACGATGAACACCGCGAAAATGAAGGCGACTTAATTTGTGCGGCTCAATTTGCGACACCGGATATGATTAATTTTATGGCGGTGTACGCCAGGGGATTAATTTGTTTAGCGTTAACTGGAGAACGTCTGGATCAGCTAGACTTGCCGTTAATGGTAACGAAAAACACCGATGCGAACCAAACCGCCTTTACGGTGAGTATCGATGCGTCGCCTCAAATGGGAGTTTCAACGGGAATTTCCGCCGATGACCGGGCGAGAACGATTCAAGTGGCCATTAATCCCGCCACCCGACCGGAAGATTTACGACGTCCTGGCCATATTTTCCCCTTGCGGGCCAAAGAAGGGGGAGTCTTAAAACGGGCGGGACACACCGAAGCCGCCGTTGATTTATCTCGCTTGGCGGGATTATATCCGGGGGGTGTGATTTGTGAGATTCAAAATCCTGATGGGTCAATGGCGCGACTTCCTGAATTAGTGGAATATGCCAAAACCCATGAATTAAAATTAATTACCATTGCGGATTTAATTAGTTATCGCCTCAAACATGACCGCTTTGTTTATCGAGAAACCGTTGCTAAATTACCTACACAATTTGGTGATTTTCAAATTTATGCCTATCGCAATACGTTAGATAATACTGAACATATTGCCTTAGTAAAAGGGGAACCCGAACAATTTAAAGATAGACCTGTTATGGTGCGGGTTCACTCCGAATGTTTAACCGGAGATTCCTTTGGTTCCATGCGTTGTGACTGTCGAATGCAGTTACAAACCGCCATGAAAATGATTGATTATGCGGGAGCGGGAGTGATTGTTTATTTACGACAAGAAGGGCGAGGAATTGGATTAATTAATAAAATTAAAGCTTATTCTTTGCAGGATATTGGACTGGATACCGTTGAAGCCAATGAACGCTTAGGTTTTGCTCCTGATTTACGGGATTATGGCATGGGGGCACAAATGTTAAATGATTTAGGCGTGCGTCAAATTCGTTTAATTACGAATAATCCTCGAAAAATTGCCGGATTAAAAGGTTATGGAATTGAAATTGTGGATCGAGTTCCGTTAATTATTGAAGCAACGGATTATAATACGGTTTATTTGGCAACTAAAGCTCAAAAATTAGGTCATTTGTTATTGCAAACTTACTTAATTACGATTGCGATTACTTGGGATGAACCTCAATCTTTATCGCGAAATTTAGAAGAAGAATCCTTAGAACGAAAACGACATTCAACTCATGTTCCTAGCCGTTATGAACGGTTAGAAAAGTTACGGTTTTTAGCCCAAACCAATGATTTATTATTACAAGAAGAAGCACGACCAGTGGCGATCGCTTTGTTTGATCAAGCACCCTTAATCGTTAATTTAGGCTTTGATCAAGCGGAAGTCGCCGATCCTTACTGGTATCAACAATTAGATCATCCCTACTTAAAAGCCATTACAGAAATTTTAGATCAAATTGCTCAATGGCCCCATCTCCAAACCTTACAATTTCTGATTTCTTCTGGGGTCGATCCCTTAACTAATTTACAAGTTAAACTCAAACGAGAACAATTTTTACTGACTCAAAAACCAGCTTCGATTTGTCAACAGTTACAGACTCAAACGATTTATAGCTTTTCTGATCAATTCAATCAACTGGAGGATTAAAACTGATGAATGAATAAAGCTTCATAATTCTATTATTCAGTGATCTAGCCAATCAACTGCGATGTTTGTCTGTCTGTTTGGGACTGTTCGCTAGATGAATCTGACTGATGTAACGGGACAAGTTTAATCTCAACAGCGTACCCTACACTGGCGGCGATCGCTGCAATTGTTTCTAATCGTGGAGATTGTTTTCCCGATTCAATTCTAGCAAGCTGAGGCTGTTTAATTCCAGCTTTTTCTGCTAATTCTCGTTGAGTTAGAGCTAATTTTCGTCGAATTTCGATAAGAGCGCGGGCTGCTTCAAATTCCGGTTTAATTTCCTGATAATGGGCTTTGACTTTGGGATCGCTCAGAAGTTTGGTTTTAAGATTTTCTAAACTCATAACTAAACTCTCTGTAATAAAATTGTAAGATCAAATGAGAGCAGGTAGCACTATGACGCCAAACCTAGCAGCGTGTTCGAGTTGTCAAAGTTCAGATGGTTTGATTTACCCTGATAACTTTTATGTGATCAAGCGAGAAGCTGGTTGTCAAGAGTTAATCCATAATTGTAGTTAAAAGATATCGGCGGGGTCAGCAGCTTGTAATTTACGAGTTGCGATCGCACCGGATGACATACACATAATAATCGTTAATATTAATACTTGAATGGCTCGAAATAAAGTCATATATAAGGGTAAATTAGTCGCTTGTCGAGTTAAGTGATATAACCCTAAAGAAATGGTAGCACCGGGGATAAAACCTAATAAAGCTAAAATAATAGCTTCTTCAAAGACAATTCCTAATAAATAAGCATTGGTAAATCCCATGGCTTTAAAAGTCGCATATTCAGGTGTATGGTCAGCAACATCCGTAGCTAGAACTTGATAAACAATAATGACCCCAACCACAAACCCCATTGCAGTTCCTAAACTAAAGACAAATCCAATGGCGGTATTTTTCGACCAATAATCCTGTTCAAAAGCTAAAAATTGTTCACTGGTTAAAACTTTTACATCTTCAGGTAAATAATTTTGTAGGTCTGTTACGACTTTTTGCACATCATAACCCGGTTCAACTTTCACCAGTCCCGCACTAATTCCACCCGGTTTTCTGCGGGGAAATAAGCGTAAAAAATTGCGATCGCTGGTAATTAAAGTTCCATCCGCCGCAAAGGAAGCCCCCACTTTAAATAATCCGGCAATTTTAAGGGTGCGTTTCTCTAATTCCGTACTAACAATTCCTCCTTGTTCAACTTTTTCAATCACGTCTTGATAATCTCCCCTGGAAGACCGATCAAATAAAACTTGATCCTGTAATTTAATGACGTCTAAATTTTGTTGAACTTCTGGTAAATTAAAAGCTGATTGATGAGGATCAAATCCAATCACTAAAATAGCTGTTTTTTTCCCAGTTTTAGGAGTTTTCCAATCAGAAAAATTGACATACAATGCTTCTGCGGATTTCACCCCTGGAACATCAAGTGCTTGATATAAACGTCGTCGGGGTAAGGTTGATAAATTCACTAAATTTCTGGCTTGGGGACTAATCATAAAAATATCGGCATCTAAATAGTTATGCAATCGAGTATTACTGTCATATAATGCCGTTTGAAATCCCAATTGCATAAAGATTAAAACATCAGCAAAAGCAATCCCTGATAACGCCACTAACATTCGGGTTTTATCATGACTTAATTGCAACCATCCTAATGGTGTTCTATTGGTCAATCGTTGTATAAATCCAATCATAATATCAGTTATTGGTGGTAGAGGCGGGGTTCTCCTGCCCAAAATCTTTTATCAATGATCAGTTATTACGAGCGAGAAAACCTCGCCCCTACAACTGATTACTGATTAATGGTAACTTTAACTTGTAAATTTGTTAAACTCTCAGCTTTTTGACTAGAAGTTTCATCTAATTTAACACGAACTTCGATAATTCTGGCATCAATATTCGTGGTTGGATCAATATCTAAAGCACTTTGTTTTTTGACTCTTAACCCTACTTCTTCAACCGTTCCTTTTAAGGGTTGAGGTAACGCATCCGCCGTAATTATTGCCGTTTGTTCGGGGCGAATTTTAGGAATATCACTATCATAAATTTCTGCAACCGCATACATTTGTTGAGTTTGTCCCAGTTCCAGAATTCCTTGATTAGAAATTAATTCTCCAGCCTGGGTATGAATCTCAATCACCCGTCCCCCGTGAGGCGATCGCACATAAGCTTGTTCTAAGTTGGCTTTGGCTTGTTTAACTGAGACTTGAGCTTTTGTTAACTCACTTTTAGCTAACTGAATATCCACTGGACGCACCTCCGTAACGGCTGTTAAGGTGGCTTCTGCTTCGACAATTTGTTGGTCTACGGTAGCAATGGTGCGGCTGAGGTTCGCTTGAGCTTCTCGAATTTGTTCTTGACGGCTGGTAATCGTTTCGTTGAGGTTCGCTTGGGCTTCCTGTAACCGTTTCAAACTCGTTTCAGCCTGCAAACATTCACTATCTCGATCCTGGGCGGAGACAGCCCCATCTGCATATAAGGTTTCGTAGCGTTGACAGTTGGTTTCGGCGTTTTTCAGTTCCGCTTCAATGCGGTCAAGGGTGGCTTCTTGGGCGCTGCGTTCTCCCCGCAGTTGAGCTTCTAAAGTTGCAATCGCCGCTTTTTGGGTAATCATTTGTCCCTCTAACTCCGCTTGGTTGCGTTGAAATCGGGCTTTTTGAGCTTCAATTTCTCCTTGTTTGGCTCCCGCTTGAACTTGATCTAAACGAGCTTGGGCCACTTCTACTTCGGTTTTTGCTTGTTCTAGGGCGGCTTGAAGTCGATCTCGACTATCCAAAATCGCGATTGTTGTTCCCGCCTCCACCCAGTCTCCTTCTTTGACCAACAGTTGATCAACTCGACTCCCTGAGTTCGACTGGGGGGCTGAGAGTTGAATAATCTCTCCTTGGGGTTCTAGCCAACCTAACGCCGTCACCGTTTTGACTTCTCGAACGTAGGTTTCTGATAAGGCTACAGGTTCAGCCGGGATGGGACGATACCGCCAGAAGGTATAAGCCGTTAAACCACTCATGGTTAAGGTGGTGGCTGCAATGAGAATCCCGATGTGAGGGGATTTTGGGGATGAAAGCTTACCAACTGTTCTTTCGCGCACCATAATTGTGCCTCCCGGCTGATTTGATACTAAACTGTTTAGTTTAAATTAGTGTATCATGAAAACCTGAGATGAAACAAGCACTCTCCCATCCTCAATACCCAAAATTCTTAGGAGGATAGAAAATGATCAGGGAATAACGGTTGACCGGGAAGGATTCTGTACAATGAAGTCAATATCATTGAACTCAAAAATTAATGAACCCAGTGGAACAAACCGAAGTCTCTCAATTGGATAGTATTGGCGAAAAAGCAGAACAAATTTTTGAGGGGGCACTGCAAGAATTTTTAGTACATGGCTATACAGGAACCAGCATGGATCGGGTTGCAGCATCGGCGGGAGTGTCGAAAGCGACGATTTATAACTATTTTGGGGATAAAGAAGGGTTATTTATTGCGTTAGTCAAGCGGTTAGCCCAGAAAAAATATCAAATTTTTATTGAGTCTAACAAAGCCGAATTGATGTCAGTTGAACCTGCAATTGCGTTGCGACAGTTGGCAAATCTTATTTTAGATCATTCCATGCAAGATCAGGAATATTTAGCCTTTATCCGCCTTGTGATTGGGGAATCTGGGCGGTTTCCAGAATTGGCTCAAACCTTTGTTCATAATTTAGGAAAACCCGGAATTCAAGTATTAACAGAATATTTAACCAATCAGCGCTATATTATGATCAGTGATCCTGAAGCTATGGCACGAGTGATTATTGGAACCTTAGCCCATTATGTGTTATTGCAAGAAATTTTACTCGGTAAAGAGATTGTTCCGATGGAACGAGATCGTATTATTAATACGTTAGTCGATTTAATTAGTCCTCAGCCGACACCTGACACTTGAATTGATTTATGAGTCCATCTCCTTTACAACTTCTAATCATTGATGATGACCCGATTTTTCGGATCGGGTTACGAACAGCATTGGAACCTTTTTCAGATTTGGAAGTCATCGCAGATCTTGAAAGTCAGGATGCGGCATTACAGGTATTAGTCAGCCGCCGTCAGATAACAATTAACACAACTAACCAGAAACCTGTTGATTTAATGATTTTAGAATTCGGATTAAACCCAGATTCTATTCTTAATTTTTGCCAAGAATTAAAAAAACAATATCCTGAAATTCCGCTTATATTATTAACAGCAATTCAAAACAAAAGTTTATTATTAACAGCCCAAAAAATAGGGGTAGAGGGTTATTGTCCCAAGGGAATTCCGGTGATAGAATTAGTTCCGATTATTCGGAGAGTAGCGACGGGAGAACGCTATTGGCTAGAATCTTTAGCCAGTTTAAATCGAGAACCTGTTTCTGAAATTTTATCTCAAAAAACCGGATTGTTTTTCAATAAAATTCGAGGCTTTTTAGTTCAACCAGGACTGCGACAAATTGAACAAGCGATCGCCGAAGTTAACCAAGAAATTCAACAGAATCTAGCTGAATTCAATCAACCGGATAAAATCACCATTATTAATCAATTTATTCTGACGGGAAAACGGCGAGAACTGTTAGTCGCTCGTTGGCTAGTGAGTCAGCTTTTACCCGATTCTCCTGCTTCAACTCCAGAAAATTATCCTACCATTTCTTCTGATAATGTTCCCGTTTTTAATAGTTCTAATCCTGAAGCTGACAACTTTAATTCACAAGAAGCCTTAGTGATCAATTCTAACTCAATTAACGTTCAGAATTCAGCAATTATCCTCAGTGATTTACAATCTATTTTGTTTGATAAAACTGTTATGAAGTTACAGTCTGGATTAATTAATGTCACTGGAATTCCGTTAGAAATTGATATTTTAAGATTATCTAAAAAACGAGAATTATTATATATATTATTAAAACAATTAGAAAGTTTATTAGATGAATTAATCTTATCCGATGTTCAACCGGAACAACTTTCAGAAAAAGTTTCTGATTTAGTTCAAGATTTCTGGAAATCTGCTATTTTAGATTTTTTTGGAAAATATTATACTCTGAACGCAAATAACCTGGATTTTGAAATTGTTCCGATTTTATTAAAAGATGCTAATCTGATTCAACGGGATATTTTAAGTAAAATTCCGTTAATCAGTGAATTATTTGAGCATTTATTATTCCAAACTCCCTTAACCATTGATAATCTATCCTGTCCGGCTGGAAGTTTGGAAGCCATGCAACGTTCAGAAGCATTGTTACAAAACTTATTAATTCAAGTAGCAAACGCAGTGATTCAACCCTTACTGAATTATTTTTCTGATTATGAAGAAGTTAAACTAAAATTTTATGATCGACGTTTATTATCAACCCGTGAAATCGAGAAATTCAGAAATAATTTATCCTGGCGATATCGTCTTTCTCAATATGTAGCAGAACCCAAAGCTATTTTTGAAAGTTCCTATTTACTCTTTATTTTAGGAGAAAGAGGAATTCAAAAACAAGTCATTTATTCTCCCCGCAGAGAGGAGTTAGAAAAGTTAAAAGGAATTCCCTTAGCAGTAACATTACTCTTAGAAACACGGGATGCTGTTGCTCCTCGTCTTCGGTCAGCCGTTGCCTTTTTAGGAAGTGGAATTATTTATATTTTAACCAATGTTGTCGGTCGAGGATTAGGGTTAATTGGAAAAGGAATTTTACAAGGCATTGGAACATCTTTTCAGGATAATAAGATGGGAAAAAAATAGATAAAGTTGATGGGATGGTGCGTGCACTGTGCTTACCCACCCTACTTTCATCCTCCTCGTTGCTAGGTTCCACCTAGCAATGCCTTATTGCAGGCTCCGCCTGATATTAATTGGAAGCAGAGCGTCCGGTTGTCTTCTCCTGGTAGAACCAGGGAAAAAGGTTAAAGGAAGTGAAGCAACTTTAAAAGCACCTTTTCCCTTCCTAACCCTCCTCTGATTTAGGGGAGGACTTTTTAGTCGGATCTGATTCTTTCTCTCAACGCTCAATATTGAAGTTTTGTATAGATTTTAATCTGATTTGGATGCAATACAATAACTCCGTTTTATAATCTTTGTTATGTCAATCTCCTTATAATAATAAGACTTATAGTTTTGTTTTTGGCTGGGGGTTGAGATGAACAGTTGAAGACTATGCGATCGCGTTTATAAGAATACAGAATAGCATCAATGACGTAGGTTAAATAGATTAAATCTTACCAGAATTTGTAGCAAATATTGAAGGATAGAATATCACTCATCGGGAAGCCTAAAGATCATTAATTCTAAAAGAACAACCCCTAACTGTCATCCTGAACCGAGTAAAGTATCTTAAATTAACCTCTAAAATAGTAAGAGATTTTGCATTATTTTCAAGGATCATGAACGAAAATCCATCCTATTCAACAACCTCGGCTCAACCTTCCGATTTAGCCAAACGAATTAGAAACTTTTTAATTGTTATCGCCGCAATTATTCTGGGTGTCGCCATCTACTTAGGAATACGAATGGACGCCACCTCTACCTCCCTTCCTCAACTCGCAGAAGAATCTGTTCCCTTGGAGGTCGCCTTGAGTAATGGTAAACCGACTTTAATCGAATTTTATGCCAATTGGTGTACCAGTTGCCAAGCGATGGCTCCAGAATTGCATGAAATTAAACAAGAATATGCTGAAAAACTTAATTTTGTGATGTTGAATGTCGATAATAGTAAATGGTTGCCCGAACTCTTGAAATATCGGGTAGATGGTATTCCTCATTTTGTGTATTTGAATCAAAAAGTGGAAACCCTTGCACAAACTATTGGTGAAATTCCTCGAAATATCCTAGAAGCGAATTTAAACGCTTTAATTGCAGAAAATCCTATCCCCTATACTCAATCTATGGGTCAAGTTTCTGCCTTTAATTCTCCTCTAACAACGGATAAACCTAGTGCGGTTGACCCGCGTTCTCATGGTTCTCAAGTCCAATAATTGACTAAAGTGCTTAGTGCTAACAAAGATTTTGTAGAGACGCGCCATGGCGCGTCTCTACGGGGAACGGATGCGTAGCAAACCATTTATTTCATATTACTGTTCCCTGTTCCCTCGCGCGTAGCGCTATAGCCCTCAAGACAAAAAGAGCTCAGGTTTGAGGAAAGAGTCAGAAGTTAATCATTTTTCCTGAGTCTTTTCTTTCTGTCCTGAGCTCTGCTTCTATTCCCTAAAATTTTGTTGTCTAACCTAATAACGCTTTAGCTTTGGTTAAGACATTCTCAAGGGTGTAACCGAATTTCTCCATTAACACATTACCCGGAGCAGAAGCACCAAAACGATCAATACTGATCATGTCTCCTTCAGTTCCGATATAACGTTCCCAACCGAAACGGCTGGCAGCTTCCACCACTAAGCGTTTCGTGACTGCGGCCGGTAAAACGGATTCTTTGTAAGCAGCATCTTGCTCTTCAAACAGTTCCCAACAAGGCATGGAAACCACACGAACGTTGTTGCCTTCGGCGGTTAATTTTTCAGCCGCTTCCACACACAGAGACACTTCGCTTCCGGTTGCAATCAAAATTAAATCGGGGGTTCCTTCGCAGTCAGACAGAACATAAGCGCCTTTGCTGACCACATCAACGGAACTGCCCTTTAAGTTGGGTAACGCTTGACGAGTTAAGGCGATTAAGGTGGGACGATGACGATTTTCAACGGCGATTTTGTAAGCACCAGAGGTTTCGTTACCATCCGCCGGACGCATCACCAACAAATTCGGAATCACCCGTAAAGAAGCAATGGTTTCGACGGGTTGGTGAGTTGGGCCATCTTCCCCAAGAGCGATGGAGTCGTGGGTCATAATGTAAATGATACCCACTTCCGATAACGCGGATAAACGAATTGCCGCCCGCATATAGTCAGCGAAGACTAAGAATGTGGCGCAATAGGGGATTAATCCAGAGTGATGTAAACCAATCCCGTTACAAATGGCGCCCATTCCGTGTTCACGGACACCGAAACGCAGGTTGCGGTTTTGATATTGTCCTTTTTGGAAATTACCAAAACCTTTGATTTCCGTTAAGTTGGAGTGGGTTAAGTCCGCCGAACCTCCAATCAATTCAGGCAGAACGGGGGCTAAGGCATTAAGAACCCCTTCTGAATATTGACGGGTGGCTTTACCTTTTTCTTCCGGGGTAAAGCTCGGCAGGGCTTTTTCCCAACCTTCGGGAAGTGTTCCGCTAATGCGACGTTCAAATTCTGCGGCTTCTTGGGGATATTTGGCTTTGTAAGTTTCCCAAGTTTTGCTCCATTCGGCTTCCAAACTGGCACCGCGTTCAACGGCTTTACGGAAATGGGCTAAAGCTTCATCGGGAACCACAAACGGTTCATAGTCCCAACCGAGGTTTTTACGAGTGGCAGCCACTTCATCTCCACCTAACGCCGCCCCGTGAACTCCGGCGGTATTTTGTTTATTCGGAGATCCGTAGCCGATGGTGGTGGTGACTTTAATTAAAGACGGTTTATCGGTGACAGCTTTAGCGGCGGCAATGGCTTCAGCAATCGCTTTTAAGTCGGTGTTTCCATTCTCAACGTGCTGAACGTGCCAACCATAAGCTTCAAACCGTTTGCTGACATCTTCGGTAAAGGAAATTTCCGTATTTCCGTCAATGGAAATATGGTTATCGTCGTAGAGGGCAATTAATTTACCCAGTCCCAGGTGTCCGGCTAAGGAGCAAGCTTCACCTGAAACCCCTTCCATGTTGCAGCCATCCCCTAAGATCACATAGGTGTAATGGTCTACCAATTGGGCATCGGGTTTATTAAAGGTTGCTGCCATGTGGGCTTCAGCCATTGCTAACCCAACACCATTGGCAATTCCTTGACCCAAGGGGCCCGTTGTGACTTCCACCCCGGCCGTGACAAAGTTTTCTGGATGACCGGGGGTTTGAGAATGCCACTGACGAAATTGTTTGATATCTTCTAAGGAAACGCTATCAAATCCCATCAGATACAGCAGGGCATACTGTAACATAGAGCCATGACCTGCTGAGAGGATAAAGCGATCGCGGTTATACCATTTAGGATTTTTGGGATTGAACCGCATGAACTGATCCCACAACACAAAGGCCATTGGCGCAGCACCCATGGGAAGCCCGGGGTGGCCAGATTTGGCTTTTTCTACGGCATCAATGGCAAGGAAGCGGATCGAATTTATGCAAAGTTCTTCAAGTGAAGCCATAATTATTGTTATCTGTAGATTTTAGTGAGCGTGTGAGTGCCGGAGCATTGAATCTCAACAAGTTTAGATTCTACGCTCCTAAGTGGCTCTGGAATTCCCCTCAGACTGCATCTCAATCATCTCACCACTGGGGACACGCAAGCAACCTAATTCTTAATTTTTGATCAAACTTGTTTTTTGGGTTGGTAGAGCCGGATTTTAGATCAGAAGTTAGACCTCAGACTGTACCTTTAGGTTAGTGGGAGTCGTTCATACGTGGCAATCTTCCGGTAAAATTTTGTAGGTTTCTCTAAAGTTGGTCAATGGGTTCAACTCGCGCACGAATTGCAATTGACGCTATGGGCGGAGATTATGCTCCAGCCGAAATTGTTGCAGGGGCAATCATAGCCCAGGAAAAATGGGATGTCGAAGTCTTTTTGGTTGGAGATCCCGATCAAATTGAAGCGGCGCTCAAACACCATTCTAGTCATTTGCCCCTGCCACAAATTATTCCTGCTGAGGGAACAATCGAAATGCACGAAGAACCCTTGGGGGCGTTAAAACGCAAACCCAAGGCTTCAATTAACGTGGCAATGAATTTAGTCAAGGAAAAAAAAGCCGATGCCGTCGTTTCGGCGGGTCATTCCGGTGCGGCAATGGCTTCGGCGTTATTGCGTTTGGGACGTCTGCCCGGTATTGATCGCCCTGCCATTGGTGCGGTTTTACCGACCTTAAAACCCGACTCTCCGGTGCTGGTTTTGGATGTGGGGGCTAATGTTGATTGTCGCCCTAAATTTTTAGAGCAGTTTGCTGTTATGGGCACGATTTACAGTCGTTATGTTCTAGGAACGGCTCAACCTCAAGTTGGGTTACTTAATATTGGGGAAGAAGCTTGTAAAGGGAATGATTTGGCAATTCGCACCTATCAACTCCTAGAAAATCATCCTGAGATTGCCTTTGCAGGAAATGCTGAAGGGCGAGATGTCCTATCGGGAAAATTTGATGTCATTGTCTGCGATGGTTTTGTCGGAAATGTGCTACTGAAATTTGCTGAAGGCGTCGGAGAAGCCGTTCTGCAAATGCTCAAGGAGGAGTTAACGTCTGGATTTCAGGCTAAATTGGCAACGGGTTTGCTTAAACCGAGTTTAAAGCGGTTTAAACAACGGGTGGATCATGTTGAACATGGCGGTGCTTTGCTCTTAGGAGTTGCGGGAGTTTGCATTATTAGTCATGGTTCCTCGAAAGGGCTAACCATTGCTAATGCGGTACGTTTGGCAATGGATGCCATCGATAACCAGGTGCTAGAACGCATTCAATCCCAATATCAACACCACCTTCAGCCTGATCAAAAGGCCGTCAGTGGTTAATCCTAATTTAAAGGCAAAAGTCAAACGTGAAAAGGCTCTTATATAGCTGGTTTTTCCCTTTGACCTTTTCCCTTTTTCCTCATCACTGATCGCCATCTTCAAGCTCATGATAAAGAACAGAGGTTCAATGATAACTACAGGTATTGCGATTACGGGCTGCGGATCGGCTACACCCTCGGTTTTACTCGATAATCATGGACTCTCTCAACGGGTCGAAACGTCGGATGAATGGATTACTTCTCGCACAGGGATTGCTACTCGACGATTAGCTGATCCCAATACTTCGTTAAGTACATTAGCCCTATCGGCAGCACAAGCAGCCATCACAATGGCGCACATTGACCCAGCAGAGATCGATTTGATTATCTTAGCCACATCAACGGCTGATGATCTCTTTGGCAGTGCCAGTTTGATTCAAGCTCAATTGGGGGCCACCAAAGCGGTCGCTTTTGATATGACCGCCGCTTGTTCTGGGTTTGTGTTTGGGTTAGTCACCGCCTCCCAATTTATTCGGACTGGAGTTTATCAAACTGTTCTTTTAATTGGGGCTGATATTCTTTCCCGTTGGGTTGATTGGTCAGATCGAACCACTTGTATTTTATTCGGCGATGGGGCGGGAGCCGTCATTTTACAGGCTGATGAATGCGATCACTTATTGGGGTTTGAAATTAGAAGTGATGGCAAACAAAATCAGTCTTTAAATTTATCTTATCATCCTCAACAAACAGAAATATTACCCGGCATTACTATCACTCAGGGAAACTATCATCTAATTCGGATGAATGGTAAAGAAATCTATCGATTTGCGGTGCAAAAAGTTCCAGAAGTTATCGAAAAAGCATTATTTAAAGCTAATTTAACGGTCGATCAAATCGATTGGTTGATTTTACATCAAGCCAATCAACGCATCTTAGATGCGGTCGCAGAACGGTTAAATATTCCATCTGAAAAAGTTATTAGTAATTTGGCAAAATATGGTAATACTTCTGCTGCTTCTATCCCTTTAGCCCTCGATGAAGCAGTACGAGATGGCAAAATTAAACCGGGCGATCGCATTATGACATCGGGTTTTGGTGCCGGATTAACTTGGGGAGCCGCTTTGTTTGAATGGGGGAGATAGGGGAGCAGGGGAGGCACGGGGAGCAGGGGGAGAAAATTCTATTGCCTATTGCAAGAGTGCCTATTGCCTGTTCCCAAGTTAGTAATTTATTTTGTCCAAAAACTTAACAATTAAAAATGGCAAAAACAGCATGGATTTTTCCGGGTCAGGGTTCGCAAAAAATTGGGATGGGGGCAGATTTATTTGCACAATCTGAACTTAAAGCTCAATTAGAATTAGCTGAAAAGATTTTGGGTTGGTCGGTTCCAGAAATTTGTAATCATCCTGATGATAAAATCTCTCAAACCTTGTACACTCAACCCGGTTTATATGTCGTTGAAACCTTACTGGTTGATCACTTAAAACAGCAAGGGCAATCTCCTGATTATGTTGCGGGTCATAGTTTAGGAGAATATGTGGCGTTATATGCTGCCGGGGTATTTGATTTTGAAACGGGTTTGAAATTAGTCAAACGTCGTGCTGAATTAATGAATGGTGCCGCAGGGGGACAAATGGCGGCGTTAATTGGGTTTAATTCAGACCAATTGCAGGAACAAATTGAGAAAACTGAAAATGTCGTTCTGGCTAATGATAATAGTGCCGCACAGGTTGTGATTTCTGGTACACCGGAAGCCGTTGATCAAGTCTTAGCTAATATTAAAGTTAAACGGGCCGTTAAATTAAATGTTTCCGGTGCATTTCATTCTCCTTTAATGGCGGATGCAGCTACAGAATTTCAACAAATTTTAGACGAAATTACCTTTAATTCGGCACAAATTCCCGTGTTATCCAATGTTGACCCCACACCCACAACCGATGCAGCTTTATTAAAACAACGTCTGACTCAACAAATGACGGGTTCTGTTCGGTGGCGGGAAATTTGTTTAAAATTATCAGAATTAGAAGTTGAACAAGTCGTGGAAATTGGCCCCGGAAACGTGCTAACGGGTTTAATGAAGCGGACTTGTCCTGAAATTCTGTTGCAAAATATAAGTTAATGGTTGACTGTTGACAGTTGACTGAAACCTAGCCTACTGTTAGCGGGCGGGGAAACCCGCTCTACACACCTAAACCTCAATTATGACTGTTGCATCCTTACCCTCATCCAGACTCAAAGAAAACACCCTACATTTTCTTCAATCTACTGCCCCTCGGCCGGATTTACCCTTATTTTTATTTTTACCTGGAATGGATGGAACTGGAGAACTCTTTACGGTTCAAATTCCGAGGTTAATGGATGCGTTTGAAATTCGGTGTTTAACCATTCCTAAAACCGATCAATCTGACTGGGAAACCTTAGCCTCGAAAACAATTGATTTAATCAATATAGAACGTAAAGCTAACCCGAAACGAGAAATTTATTTATGTGGAGAATCCTTTGGAGGATGTTTAGCATTATTAGTGGGAATTGTCGCTCCCCAATGGTTTAGTCGTTTAATTTTAGTTAATCCTGCTTCATCCTTTAAACAACGACCTTGGTTAAGATGGGGTTCCTATTTAACCCAATGGCTTCCTGATTGGTTTTATCCAAGTTCGGTGATGGGTTTATTACCGTTTTTAGCTTCTTTAGGACGCATTGAAGCTTTAGAACGTCAAGCTTTATTAACGGCCATGAGTTCATTACCTCAAGAAATTTCCGCATGGCGATTAGAATTATTGCGCTCCTTTAAACCGAATGAATTTCATCTGCGGGATATTAATATTCCGGTTTTAGTGATTGCTAGTGGTGCAGATCGCTTATTACCTTCGGTTTTAGAAGCTCAATATTTAACACAAACGTTACGAAATGCTCAAATGGTGGTTTTACCGGATAGCGGTCATGCCTGTTTATTAGAAAATGATATTGATTTATATGCCATTATTCAGGCTTATTCTCCTTGTCAAGATAGGGATGAACTAGCCTAGCCCAAAGGCGATCACAAAATCACAAATTGCATCCCGCTCCATCAAGAAGATCTGTTTTAGATATTATCAGAAAATATCTGTGACCCAACCCTTTAAATTATCTAGGGAGAGAAAACGTTAAATTTTTATTAAAAAATCAAGTTTCTGGGAGGGCTTTTAGCTTTAGAGATACAATTGAATAATCAGTAAAATAATAATCGATTCTGCTCAATAGCAATGAGGCAGACAGTCATGAAACATCGTCAAGCCTTAATTTATTTCAGTCTCATCTTAATCAGTTTACTGTGGATTGCAAGTTGTCAATTCTTTCAACCTCAATTAAAAACCGAAACTCCGCTACCGACCTTTCGCCTCGGTTTCAATAATTGGCCCGGATGTGCCGTTTGGCAAATTGCTTCAGAACAAGGAATTTTTGAAAAAAATAATCTGGATATTGATTTACAATTTTCTGACTATACGACCGGAATCACTACCTTTGCTAACAATCAGTTAGATGGAAATTGTCAAACGTTGTTTGATACTATTTATATGTTAGGCACAAATTCAAGTGTTGATCCGGTGATTGTCGCTCTCACAGATTGGTCTACAGGAGGCGATCAAATTATTGCTGCTTCTAATGTTCAGAATATTCAGCAATTAAAAGGAAAAAAAGTAGCCTTTGAACTGGGCTCTGTGGGTCATTATCTACTATTAATGGGTTTAGAAAAATATGGATTAAAGCTTTCAGATATTCAAAAATCTAATAATAATTTAATCAGGAATCTTGCACTTTTTTTTGAAGAAGAAGTGGATGCAATTGTGACTTATATGCCCTTTGTTAAAGAAGCTCTGAATCGACCGGGAAGTCAAACTTTATTAACGTCTCAAGACTTCCCTGGAGCAATTTCTGATCATCTGGTTGTGAATCGTCAATTTCTGGAAAATAATCCTCAAGTTGTAAAAGGTTTAGTCAAAACTTGGTTTGATACCGTTGAATTTATGAAAAAAAATCCTGATTTGTCACGTCAAATTATTGCTTATACTTCTGGTTTAACCCTGCAAGATTTAAAAGACGATGAATCCAAAATTTCCATCAAAGGACTATCGGACAATTTAACCGCTTTTGAACCCGGAGACAGTTTTGCATCTTTACCTTATGCCGCCCAAAATATCTATGATTTTTTAAGAACAAATAAATTAATTGAAAACTCAGTAGATATCCAACGAATTTTAGACTCAAGTTTTTTGGCTAACGCTCAGAATAGATAAAAAAATATTCATTTAATTGGAGGGCGAATTGAGAAGCGATGCTTAAAAGAATTATTAATTATTTCACAAAGTCCGACTTGTACTTGAAATTAATTAATTCCTTTGTTTTAATGGGATTAATTATCTTTCTTGTGGCATTTTTGTCCTGGCAAACAACCTTAAGTTTAAGCAATGAACTTAATGAAATTAGCCTAGTCAGACTCCCTTCGATTTTATATTTACAAAAGATTGATCAAGGAATGAGGAATATAGATTCCCAACAATCTTGTCTTTTAAATACTTGTTTAGGGGGCAATAATGTCGAAATTACTCAGAAACAAATTCAAGAAAACATTCAGTTAATTAAAACCGGTTTTTTGGAGTATGAACCCTTGCCTCGGACACAGAAAGAAGAGCAACTTTGGCACCAATTTAAATTAAGATGGAAGCAATGGGAAAAACAGCATAAAACCTTTATGGATCTTTATGATCAGTTTCAAAAATTAGGAATTTTTTATCCCTATAAAACGCAATTAAACTTATGGAGAACGGGTCAACAAAACTCTCCAAAAATGCAAAAAGCTCGTGAAGCTGCCTTGCTGTTATCAGAATTGCAAATTCAGGAACACTCCATTAATCAACCCATTTTTTACGCGACGGCTAAAAGTTTAGAAAAAGTGATTCAAGAAAACGAGTCAATTGCACAACTCTCAAAAATCAAGGCAGATCAAACCATTAGTAGCAGTAAAAGTTGGAGTTTGTTTGGGATGATAGTAGGGCCAGGAATTGCCTTGATTTTAGGGATTATTTTAAGTTTAGCGATCGCTCGTCCCATTACTAAAACCTTGAAAGGATTAGTCAATCGTGTTGCCAGTTCATCTACTCAAATTGCAGCATCTGTTGAAGAACAGGAAAAAATCTTGGCTTTACAAGCAGAATCGGTGAATCAAACCACAACAACAATGGGTGAATTAGGCCGTGCTTCTCGTCAAGCCACTCAACAAGCTCAATCCGCCACTCAGGTTGCTCAACAAGTCTTAGGGTTAAGTCAAAATGGGGCTAACGCTGTTTCTAAAGCCATGTCAGAAATGACGATTTTAGACACCAAAGTCAGCGAAATTTCCCACCAAATTACGACTTTGAATGAAAAA
Source organism: Planktothrix sp. (assembly GCF_046067725.1). Taxonomy (NCBI): domain Bacteria; kingdom Bacillati; phylum Cyanobacteriota; class Cyanophyceae; order Oscillatoriales; family Microcoleaceae; genus Planktothrix; species Planktothrix sp. The sequence goes on along the minus strand of NZ_JBJUDF010000193.1, from coordinate 34,684 downwards.
GCCCAACAGGTTAATAGTATTAGTAATCTTGTGAGTCAGATTGCCAATCAAACGAATATGTTAGCACTCAATGCCTCGATTGAAGCAGTTAGAGCCGGAGAGCATGGTTTAGGGTTTAATGTCGTTGCTGTAGAAATTCGTAAACTCGCCGATGCGACCCACGAATCAGCCCAAAAAATTAATCAATTAATTAATGAAATTAAACAAGCAGTTAAAGAAACCGTGGTAGCAGCCCAGGATGGTAAAAATACCGTTAAAAAGAATTTAAAAATCGCGGAAGAAACCACAGCAATTTTTAGTCAAGTGACCGTCGCTATTGATCAAGTTGTTTTAAGCTCTGAACAGATTTATTTGACTTCACAGCAGCAACTTCTCGCCATTGAAGAAGTGATTGCTGCCATGAATTCTATTAACAATGGCTCTCAACAAACGGTGATTGCGATTAGTGAAACAAAATTAGAAAGCCAACAGTTAAAAAATGTCGCATATAATCTGAAAGTATTAGGAGTTAGATAAAAAACAGAAATTTTACGGTCTAACATAACTCAATCGAGCTAATAAAGATGGCGGTTTCAAATGAACAACAGCCCGATTTAAAGGTAAAATCCGAATTTGATTATGATGCAGAACATTCACCTGATAAACTTTTTTATTCGTCAGATCCAATCCGGTTAACCAGCCACTTTTGGCATGATAAACACCCGTATCAATTCCTAACCATCCTTGACCTTGAACTAATTGTCCGGGTTCAATCCCATCAAACGTAAATGTGATCGTATGACCGACAATAATTAATTTATCGGCAAAATAAGGTTTAGGAATATTGTGAAATTCTCGCCGTATCCAACAAAATTCCTGTTCATTTTGTTCTTTAAGCGGCATTTTGGGATGGACACCCCCATGAACCAGCCAAGTATCTCCTAAATCGATATATAACGGTAAAGAAGCCATCCAGTGAACATGATCTCTGGGAATAATTCCTAAATCTTGATAACTGGTAATCGTAGTTAAACCCCCACTATATAACCACGCTTGCCAAGCTTGAGGATTTTTCCCGTCATCGGGTAAAGCATTTAACATTAATTGTTCATGATTGCCCCGGATACATTGATACGAGCTATTTTTGACGAATTCAACCACCTGAGCACTTTTGGGGCCACGATCAATTAAATCCCCTAAAAAATACACTTGATCATGAGTACCCGGAGCAATTCGCTCTAAAAGGGTCATGAGCCCGTCATAATGTCCGTGTACATCCCCAATAACAATGCGTCGAGTCAACATTTTTGATTCATTTGCACACTTAAGAGGGTGTTGGTAGGAACGGTTTTATCGGCTTAAGGCCCGAATAAAACTTTGAAGTCCAGACAAAACACCTTTTTTGGGCCGTTGGACAGGTTGTGCCACTGACTCACCATTTGCTGGAGTCACCTGTGCCAGAATTAGATCCAGTTCATCACCAACAGGTTTTGTCGCTTGTTCAGTAATTAACTGGTACTGCCCATCAATTTCCAACCAAACTTCCCACATCGAAGGATAACAACGTCTGAGCGCGGCTCCTTCTAAGGGTTTGAGGTAATAACAAGACTCAATGGTCTTGATAAACCGTTCGCGTAACTGACGAGCAGCATATCCTATTCCTATAATAGCAATATCTTCGAGCTTTGGATTCAGTAAAATTACAGGGCGATCGCCAGCTAATTGTGACAACTTCTCCACCTGGGCGACTTCTACCGCCGAAGGAGAAACGACTAAAAACTGTTCATCCCCCTCTTCTAAGCGGGTTTCAACCGGAGAGCGAGAAGTTCCGATATCTGTAACCCGAAAAGACGTTTGACCCCAATCTCGACGAGCTAAAGCAGAAGCTCCGGTATCGGGAAATAATACCACTAATTGACGATTGGATTCTTCAATCACCGGAATAAATTCTTGGGCAATTGATTGAGCTTGTAGTTCAATTTCAGGAAACACTAATTCAATTTGAATTAACTTATAACCATCGGCTAATGCTGCTTTTGTAGCTTGTTTGGCTTGTTCAATGGCTTCTTCTAAAGTGTTAGGTAGCTGGGACATAGGTAGGATGTGATTCTTAATGGTTTTGATTAAGCTGCTGTTAGTTATTAATTGATCTTGAGTATAACCCTCTTCGGGCTTGTAACCAAGCTTTTAAATCGAAACCTGTTATTTCAAATAAATACTCAAAGGCATCTCGCCCCGATAGCACTCTCCAGCCTCCTACAAGGCAAGCATTAACCGCTTGAGGTAAACTATCAGTCCGCAAAATCAGTAAAACGGGTGTATACCCACTATTTGTTAATCGTTCAGCGTATTGCTTAAACTTTTTTAAAGTTCCTGAATCTCCTGAGCCAATTCTATATTTTGCATCGATGGCATCGGTTCCAATGACTAAATCACATAATTCATCTTTTCCATCTCGGATAGCTGGAGAAAAATCTGCACAACTTTGTTTGCAAACTTCAATAACCAGACGTTCCCAACATTTGCCTAATTCTCTTCCCCAATACTGTTTATTGAGATCTTTGATTTCTTGTGTTAAACCAAAAACCAGCATTAAATCATCTTCTTCTAAGGATTCTTGTATAAATTCTTTTGCATTGAATGATACACTATACTGTTGTAAAATGGATTCAAGATGCCGATCATCAATGAAGTTAGACATTAATTTATTTTCTCCATAACAATAATAGTATCATGTTTAATAGTTCCTGCCCAATTAACGTTTCTAGGTACATTCAAACGTCGATTTTTTAAAAGAAGATTAAAATTAAATATTTTGTTAAAACCCAAGTCACAAGCTATTTCTGACAAAAGAGATGCTACAGGGATTTCCACACCACAAATATTGCTAACATCGCCTACGGAAAAACAGTAATACCCTCCTTGTTTTAAAACCTGTAAACTCTGTAAAAAATGTAATTTCATATCCATAAAATATTGGTAAACCACTCTGGATCTAAGTTGATTTTGACCTGAAGTTGCTTGATATTTTTTTCCATAATAAATCTCTTCTATCAACTGATCTAAAGGTAAATAGCCTGTTTTACCTAATTCTTTACACCCGTGCTTAGGAATTCGTTCAGTCCCAATTTCTTTAGAGTATAAATTTAGACGTTCTTGGTTGCTGTTAACTAAACCTAACCAATGCAGTTCAAACTTAGAAGCCCAAACATAATCAATTGCATTAATATAGGGTGGAGAAGTAATAATTGCATCAACTTTTAATAATTCTGGTAGTTGTCGAGCATCTTGGGAAGATAGTTGTTGAATTTTAGCCTTAAAGTTTTTTAAGAAAGGGTTCCATTCTACAAACGCTTCAACGGATTGTTTAACATAGTGTTGAAAATATTGAAATACATCAGAACGGGAACGAATAGGGATTTTCTCAATATGGGAGCGTCGGGCTGCTAGAATCATGCCATCATTCATATTTGAAGTTTTTCTAACCGTCGAGGCAAACGCTAACCAAAGTAAGGGTTGAAGGCTAGATTCAGCTAATAGAATCTGTTCTCTTAAAAGTTCTAATCCTTCTTGTACAGGTTGCTGAAACCAAAAATCTTTATTTGAAAAATTGATAGTTGATGGTGCAAACTTTTGGGTAGATACTTTTTCAATAATTTGGGTTGTCGCTTCAAAAATTTCTTGGGGTGAAAATACAGTGGTTTTAACTTGGCAAATTAAACGACTGAGAGGGTGATAGTCTAACCAATAAGCCGAAATATTTTGTTGAATCGCTTCTAATAAAGTTGTACCTGAGCCACAAAAGGGGTCAAGAATCGTAAAAGCAGGATCAGCATATTTTTGGATAAACCAACGAGGAATCTCTGGGATAAATTTTGCAGGTTGGAATCCTAAAGAATAGATTTTTAGAGGGGAAATTCTTTCAACAGTTATAAACTTTCCAGACTCCAGATTACAAGGAATTTCTCCAGCAATATGTGAATAGGAACGAAACTGTTGTTCAAATGTGTTGATCATACTCTTTAGAATTCTACCAACCTGATTAAGTTAATTAAACACTCAAAGCTAACAACTGATTGGGGATGAGTCGTTCTAAGACTTGTTTAAGCACCATCGCTGTCCAATCAATATCCGCTTCGGTGGTATCCCGTCCCAAGGTGAAGCGAATGCCTCCTAACGCTGTTTTTTCGTCATAGCCCATAGCTAATAAAACCGGACTCGGGCTAAGTTTACCACTGCTACAAGCCGAACCCGCGCTGATACCAATTCCGGCTAAATTCAGTTGACGAACCAGGGTTTTTCCCGTTAAGGTAGCCGGGTCAATAGGTTTGGGGGGAACCACCGAGAAACTGACGTGATGAGGTAAACGATTTAAGCGATCGCCTGTGGGTAATAAATAAGGTACATCAGCCAATAAGTCAAATAAGCGATCTCTTAAGCCGATTAACCGAGGAGTTTCGGATGCCATCTCCTGGGCAGCTAATTGACAAGCTAACCCAAATCCAGCCAGAGTTGGAACAGCTTGTGTCCCCGAACGCAGTTGAAATTCCTGTCCTCCTCCGGCTAACAACGGTGTTAACCGCACCGTATCCCGAACATATAACGCCCCGACTCCTTGGGGGCCATATAATTTATGACTCGACAGGGATAATAAATCAACGGGTAACTGCTGCATATCCAAAGGTAAACGTCCGGCCACCTGTACCGCATCGGTATGAAACAGAACCCCATGAGCACGGGCAATTTGACCTAAGATCTCAATCGGTTGCAGGGTTCCGACTTCACTTTGACCATAAATAATCGACACTAACACCGTATTCGGTTGGATGGCGGCTTGTAAGTCTAGGGGGTGAAGACGTCCACGACTATCGACGGGTAATCGGGTGACTTGCCATCCCCATTGTTCCAACATTCGCACAGGTTCAGCAATGGCCGAATGTTCCACCGCAGAAATAATTAAATGTTGGGGTTGAGTATATTGACGAGCAACCCCCATAATAGCGAGATTGTCGGCTTCGGTTCCTCCAGAGGTAAAAATCATCGATTCCGGCGGGGCGTTAATCAGATGGGCCACTTGTATTCGAGATCGTTCTAAAATCATTGCCGCCCTCTGACCCCACTCATGAATACTGGAAGGATTTCCCCACTGTTGACTCATCACCCTTTGCATGAGGCTAATGACTTCAGCACGGGGAGGAGTGGTTGCACTATAGTCGAGGTAGATTTGCATGGATATTTTTGAATCAAAAGTTAAGTTTTGTTTTGTCGGAAAAAATTAAAAACGTTAAGATTAATGGCAATTCGCTGAATTAATCTCCCGGTTTACAAACGTTGTAATCTTCATGAGAAAGAACTTTTTGAGGAACGAGGAAACTGCCACTATCTTGACAAAGCATTCGATAATTCCGCGTTACGGGAATACTGATAATAAAACGATTATGGCGAAGTCGCTTTCCTCCAAAGTCTCGATAACTTTTTTGGTCATTTAATCCCGCAATAATGGCCCGTGCCTTAATCACGACATAATCGGGCAAGCCTCTCAGGTCAATAATATCCTGAGCAAAGGAGGCTTCCCATTCTAGCTTTTTGGTTTTTTTGTCCTCTATGGCCTGATTCTGGGAATCCTGTGTCACTTCTTGTTGATTACAACGATGACAGAGCTTCCCATATCCTTTGTGACCACAGGGAAATGTCCTCTTTCGTTTTGGCATAATACAGCAGTGAGGGTTATTACCAGTGCTACAAGCTCTAAGTTAGTGCTTACAGCGCTGACAGACCGTTAAAAAGCAAAACATCCTTTTAACTCGGTAGCTTGGCAGAAATTCAGTTAATCTCTCCCGATTACCCCTATTAATAGATTACCGAAAATTTGAGCTTAAAGCCCCGTCAATCGAGGATGGCTTTTTTGTGCTAGATTCTGAATTAGACCCTTAAGGGTCATCAACCTGTCTTCAATTAAAACCCAATCCTCAAAATAGTTAGCGGTGGCTCAATTTAATAAAATTTTGCGGCGGTTAGGGGTAACAGTTTTGCTGGCTTCGAGCCTGGGTGCTTGTTTTAAAACCTCGTCTCAACCTAGCTTAAAACCTCGTTTAGAACCTTTAACTCAAGAACGTTTAATTCAAGTTTATTTTAATCATTCAGAAGCCTCTATTTATTCAGAACCTTATCGTCAATCTCTACGGTTTGGAGATAATTTAGAACAAATTATTATTGATACAATTAATCAAGGAACATCAACAATTGATGTGGCGGTTCAAGAATTCCGTTTACCTAATATTGCTCAAGCGTTAGTTAAGCGTCATCAAGCTGGGGTGAAGGTACGAGTAATTTTAGAACATACTTATCGTCGTCCTTGGAGTCAATTTACGGCTGATGAAATTCAGCAATTACCGGAAAGAGAACAGGATCGATATCAAGAATTTATATCCCTTGCTGATATTAACCAGGATGGAACCGTTAGCCGAGAAGAAAGTCAACAACGAGACGCTTTAATTGTGTTAGAAAATGCCGGAATTCCAATTATTGATGATACGGAAGATGGCTCAAAAGGAACAGGATTAATGCACCATAAATTTATGGTCGTTGATGGCAAAACGGTGCTGATCATGTCTGCAAATTGGACAACTAGCGATATTCATGGAGATTTTAAAACCTTAGAAAGTCAAGGAAATGCTAATCATTTATTAAAAATTGAAAGTTCAGATTTAGCTCAAGTCTTCACTCAAGAGTTTAACTTCATGTGGGGAGATGGTGTTGGTGCGCAAAAAGATAGTTTATTTGGGATTAACAAACCGTTTCGAGGTGCTCAAAGGATTTTAGTGGGGAATATTCCTGTAACAATTCAATTTTCCCCAACTTCTAAAAAACAACTTTGGGAAAATAGCACCAATGGGTTAATCCAGAAACAATTGCAGAATGCTAATCAATCCTTCGATTTTGCTTTATTTGTATTTTCTGATCAAAATCTAGTTAATACCTTAGAAAATAAGTCTCAAAATCAAGTTTTAATTCGAGGATTAATTGATTCCAGTTTTGCCTATCGGTCTTATAGTGAAGGGTTAGATATGATGGGGATTGCTTTAGTGAATCAATGTCGTTATGAAGCAGAAAATAAACCTTGGAAACAACCGCTTTCAACGGTCGGAATTCCGAATTTACCACCCAGCGATCGCTTACATCATAAATTTGGAATTATTGATGGTCAAGTGGTAATTACAGGTTCCCATAATTGGACAGAAGTCGCTAATACTCAGAATGATGAAACCTTAATGGTGATTAAAAATCCAACGGTTACGGCTCATTTTCAGCGAGAATTTGAACGATTGTATCAGAATTCAGCATTAGGAGTTCCTCAATGGTTATTAACAAAAATAGAACAAGATTTAAAAGCTTGTGGGAGTTCTATTACGACAAAATCCAATTCTTCTAAACCTGTAGAAAGTTTAAATTCTCCATCTTCAGAAGTTAAAATTAATCTGAATACAGCCACCCAAGAAGAATTAGAAACCTTACCCGGAGTGGGTGCTCAATTAGCTCAAAATATTATAGCAGCTAGACAGAAAAAACCCTTTACTTCGCTTCAAGATTTAGATCAAGTGTCCGGTGTTGGGCCAAAATTATTAGAGAAAATTAGCGATCGCGTAACTTGGTAAACTGAAAGCAAACTGACGCATCAACCCAAGTGATCAATCAAGTGGAACGAAGAACCGTTTCATCATTTATCTGAAGAACAGCATGAGCAGTTCATTAGTTTTCTTGAACACTATTATGATAGTTTTATTCAAAGTTTAGAACAAATGTTAGCCAGTAGTCACCGCACAACAGACCGCTTAAGCATTGATAGTTTCTCTCTCTTGTTCTTCAATATGACGAGGAAGAATCACAGTAAAAGTCGTTCCGTGACCTTCCTTGCTGTCAACTTGAATGTTTCCTAGATGCAAATCAACGCATCGTTTAACAATGGCTAATCCTAAACCCGTTCCTTTAATTTTCCCAACATTTTTAGCTCTATGAAAAGGTTCAAATAGTTTGGCTTGATCCAGTTTAGGAATCCCAATTCCTTGATCTTGAATACAGAATTTAGCGTGGTGATCTGAGCAAGAAAGACTAAAGCGAATTATTCCTCCTTTCGGGGAATATTTAATTCCATTGGATAATAAGTTTTCCAAAATGTGTTTTAATAAACAGGTATCCATTTTAGCAACAATCGAAGCATCAGTGACAGAAAAAATAATTTGATGAGAGTTTCCTTTAGTAAGCTGAAACGTTTCTACAATTTCTGAGCAAAATTTTGTTAAATCTAACGAAGTATACTTAGCTTTAACTTTTCCCGATTCCGTTCGACCTAATAATAAGATTTCATCGAAAAGTTCTAAGGTTCGACTGATAGAACCGCGAATTTGATCATAATATTTTTTCTTTTTGTCTTCTGCAAAATTATAATTCTCTAATAAATCAACCGCTAAAATAATGGATGATAGAGGCGTGCGAAATTCATGGGAAATCATAGAAATAAAGCTATTTTTCATCTGGTTTAGTTCTTGTTCTTTAGCGAGGGATTGGCGAATTTCTGCCTCGGCTTGTTTCAGCGTACTAATATTCCATCCTTCGGCAATTAATAAAGTAATCGTATTATTCCCGTTTTTTAAAGGTTTAATAGAAAAATCTAACCATTGTAAAGTTTCTTGAGAAGTATAAGCTTGAAGTTCTGCTTGTAGAGTTTCACCTTCAGAAGCTCTGAGAATTGCCATCTTTAACCAAGACTGTGATTGTTCTACGAATTTCCAGTAGGGTGCTTCCCAAATCAGATGGTTTAGAACTACTTCATCAGGAAAACCCATCCGATCTCTCAAGGCTTGATTAATATCTAAAACAACACCATCAGGACTTAATAAACTTATGAATTGAAAGGTTTGATTAAAAATTCCTCGAAAACGCTGTTCACTTTCTTGAAGCCGTTGTAAAATCTGGATTCTCTCTCTCGCATAACCGACTGTTTTGAGAAGTAATTCCGATGAAACTTCACCTTTAACCAAGTAATCTTGAGCCCCCTGAGCAACCGCTTGTAGAGCAATCCTTTTATCTTGTAACCCGGTCAGTACAATAATCGGAAGATGAGGAACACGGCTTTGAACTTGAACAATCGTATCAAGACCTTGGGAATCTGGTAAGGAAAGGTCAAGAAGAATCACATCAAACGTTGTATTTTGAAGATATTCTAAGGCAATACTCAAGCGTTTAGCGTGGGTAATTTGCCAATATTCCAGATCCGCATCCTGTAACAATTCTGTTAACAAAGCGACATCAGCAAGATTATCTTCTACTAATAGAACGGTAATAGGGTAATCATCCATATATTATCTCACGTTTATAAAATTGATTAAAGAACTTAAACATCTACTATTGAGTTTTTAGCAAAGCTGATCTCTGAATGAGCGACAAATAATATTTTATCGGTTCAATTAATTTTGATCAATGGTCTGTAACACAACATTCCTTTTGAGGTGGAATCGTTGAGTCTTAAACTTTCCAAACTTAACTTCATTGAACTCAAATGATGAACAGAATTTAATTCTGAGCAAAGGGTAATCTCACAATAGCAAACCAAAATAGCTCAATCGACTTGATGACCTCGATAAATTGATCTAAACCCAGGGGTTTAACCAAGTAGCAGTTTGCATGATGGCGATAGCTCGTGAGAATATCAATCTCATTACAAGAGGTGGTGAGAATGACAACGGGGATGGTTTTTAATTTCTCATCTGCTTTGATTTCAGCTAATACTTCTTGACCATTTTTCTTGGGTAAATTCAGATCCAATACAATCAGATCTGGGCGAGGAACATCGGAGTATTTTTCTCGATGATATAAGAAATCAGTCGCTTCAACACCATCACGAACAATATATAACTGCTCCAAAAATGGGCTTTCACTTAAGGTTTCTTCAATTAATAGAGCATCACTCTTAGAATCTTCAACCAATAATATTGTCAGTGATTTAACATGACGAGGAGGTAGGCTCATGCTGAGTAGAATTGATAACAGGGATGGTAAAGAAAAAGGTTGATCCTTGATTGGGATTAGACTCAACCCAAATTCGCCCTTCATGTCGTTCAAGAATCTTTCGACAAATTGCCAGCCCTAAACCTGTACCCGGATATTCATCGCTGGTGTGTAAACGTTGAAAGATACCAAAAATTCGTTCTGCATATTGAGGTTTGATCCCAATTCCATTGTCTTGAATAGAAAACAGCCATTCCTCTTGAATTTTGGTTGGTGCTGGCATAGAAGGTTGAGTCAGATTTTCTAATTGAACTTCTAGTTTATTTTTTTTAGCAGAAATATGGATTTTGGGAAAGGTTTCACTTCGGTATTTGAGGGAATTATTAATTAAGTTCTGGAGCAGATTTCCGAGTTGATTCGCGTCTGCAGTAATGGTGGGTAAAGAATCTGCGGTAATGACAGCTTGAGTTTCTCTAATCGAGATTTGCAAATCTTTTTTGACTCGTTCTAGTAACAGATTACAATCAACCGATTGCAATTTTAGTTCAGTACGACCAACGCGGGAATAGCTGAGTAAATCTTGAATCATCTGCTGCATTCGAGTTGCACCATCGATAATAAACTCAATGTAAGTATCCGCTTTACTATCGAGTTGTCCCCGATATCGTTTTGCTAACATTTGGGTAAAACTAGCAACAGCCCGCAACGGTTCCTGTAAATCGTGGGATGCAATATAAGCAAATTGTTCCAGTTCCTCGTTAGAGCGTTTCAAATCCTCCGCAAGTTGTCTAGCTGACTCTTCTGCCTTTCTCAATTTTGTAATATCTCGCGCAATTGTAATCACAGATTCTACAGACTCCCCATCCCCAAATTCTGGGACAATATAGGTTTGATAAGTTTTTGCTTCATTGAGATTGACAATTTGAAATTCATCAATCCGTATTCTACCCGTTGTAAAGACATTTTCTAAACAAGCCTCCCAAAAATCGGTAATTTCTTTGGGATAGCTCAACTCAGAGGGTTTTTTGCCCAAATACCCAACCGTTGGAATTCTTGATTGTTGGATACTGGCAGGATTGATATAAAGATAGCGATATTGGCGATCATGTCGAGTAATAATATCGGGGGTATTTTCAACTAAGGTTCTAAATTCTCGTTCCCGTTGTTGCAGCCTGTTGTTGATTTCCAAAAGTTCCTGGGTACGTTCTTGAACCTGTTCTTCTAATTCATCCCGTGAACGTTTCAATGCTTCTTCAGCTTGTTTCCGTAGGCTAATATCCCGACAAACACAGAATCGCAGGATTTCTCCTTCCCACTCCACAACGTTATAGCTAATTTCTACATCGTAGATGGAACCATCCTTGCGTTGGTGCTGAGTTTCCAAGATTCCCTGATTATTGATCATCGCTTCTTTCATCAATTGCTGAAGTTCTTCGGAGATCAATTGAGCTTCCCAATCAGCAACCGTCAACCTTAAAATTTCTTCTGGTGTGTAGCCCAGCATTTCTGCAAAGCGGGGATTAGCATCCAGCACATTGCCTTCTTTATCCATAATGACAATGCCATCAAAAGAGGTATCAAAGAGGGTCTGAGTTCGCAGCAATTCTTTGGCTAAGGTTTGTTGGGTTTGTTGACGTTCATTGAGTTCTGTTTGTAGCTTTTCAACAAGGGCCGATTGCTTAAGGGCGATACTCATTCCAGAGGCAATTTGTTTGAGGAGATCAATCTCTGAATCCTGCCACTGGCGAGACGTTTCACAGTGATGGGCAATCAGTAATCCCCACAACTCTCCATCCTGAAGAATCGGAACAGCTAAATTGGCTCTGACTTGAAAACTTGACAATAGTTCAAGATGACATTCACTAATTCCAGCGATATAAATATCAGATTTTGCCGTCACTAATCCTTGTTTAAACGGTTCAATATAATTTTGATGAAAACAGGGATCATAAATTTCAGTGGATAATATTGATGTCCAATTTTCTCCACAAGACTCAACCACAACCTTTCCCTTAAAATTCGCAAAAAATTGAAAAATAATTACCCGATCAGTTTGAAGAAATTGTCGCACTTCATGAACAGTTGTTTGCAGAATTACTGGCAAATGCAAAGAAGCTATAATCCGATTCGTCATTTCCATCACTAATCGTTGTTTATCCAATTGTTTTTCTAATAATAATTGAGCGTTTTGACGCTCAGCAATCTCCATTACAGTTCCTAAAATTTTAGCTAAAAGTAGTTTGAGAGAGGATGTCAGTAACAGACCCCTTATTCTTGAAATAATAGCAACTAAGTTCAGCAAGAATTTCATGAGTGATCAACCCTCAATGATTCGTTTCTAGTTAATCCTTCAAAACTATAACAATACTCAGTAATTTTTGTCCAATATTGTAATAGAAAGAAAGTTATAAACAGCAACAATACTTTGATATTTTTCTGATAAATTTTAGAGGATGAAAACCCCTACAGAAATTGCTATACTCACCCTTGACTACTAACTATTAACTGTTAACTGTTGACTCATGACTGATTTTTGTCGTAAAACATGAGATCCTAGAAAGAGTCAACGATGGTTAATTGAGTTAGAATCATGATGGCGAATCAACCCACAGTTGTGATTACAGGAGCGTCTTCGGGCGTTGGTTTGCAAGCCGCTAGAGCCTTAGCCCAAAAAGGGTGGTATGTGGTCATGGCTTGTCGGAATTTAGCGAAAGCTGAACAAGCCGCCCAATCGGTCGGAATCCCCACCAACAGCTATAAAATTCTTCACATTGACTTAGGCTCTTTAGCCAGTGTTAAACAATTTGTTGCCGATTTCCGGTCTTTGGGTCGCTCCCTGGATGCGTTAGTCTGCAATGCGGCAATTTATATGCCTTTAATTAAAGAACCTTTACGCAGTCCAGAAGGCTATGAGTTAACCGTAGCTACCAACCATTTATCCCATTTCTACCTCTGCAATGTCATGTTAGAGGATATGAAACGTTCCTCCTACCCAGATCGCAGAATGGTGATTTTGGGAACTGTTACCCATAATCCTGATGAGTTAGGCGGTAAAATTCCTCCTCGTCCCGATTTAGGAAATCTTGAAGGATTTGAACAAGGTTTTAAAGATCCGATTACGATGATTAACGGGAAAAGTTTTGAACCCGTTAAAGCTTATAAAGATAGCAAAGTTTGTAATGTTTTAACGATGCGAGAATTACATCGCCGTTACCATGAATCGACGGGAATTACCTTTACTTCTCTGTATCCGGGTTGTGTGGCAACAACGGCTTTATTCCGTAATCATTATCCCCTCTTTCAAAAGATTTTCCCCATTTTTCAAAAGTATATTACCGGGGGATTTGTTAGCGAAGAATTATCCGGCGATCGCGTAGCCATGGTTGTTGCTGATCCAGAATATAAACAATCAGGAGTTTATTGGAGTTGGGGAAATCGTCAGAAAAAAGATCGCAAATCTTTTGTTCAAAAGGTTTCTCCCCAAGCTAGTGATGATCAAAAGGGTGAAAAAATGTGGGATTTAAGCGCTAAATTAGTCGGATTAGCATATTAAAACCTCAGTTGGATTGTTAACTGTTTTTGTTAAACAGCTAACAATCCACTCAGTTTAGAAATATTGAATAGAGGTTATAATCTAACGATAAAAAACAAAATTAACGTTCTAAAACCCGGTTTTGAACATTAATTTTATTCCATAATTCTTGTTTAATTCGATTTAAAATTGAAGTTTCATCTAAGGTTTCTAAAATATGTTGAACTACGGCTTTTGGCCCTTCTTCTCCCCAGGATGCCCCATTCGCTAAATACGCTTTTGTTACTTGTCCAATAGCATAACAAGAAACCCCAGCGATCGCTGCTTGGGGAATTGCAACGGATAAATAAGGAACTAAGGATAATCCCCCAGTAACGGGTGCACTCAATCCCAATAAACTTTTTAACGAACTTAAACCAAAATTAGCAACTAATTCACTAGCTGTAATTCCCCCCATACTTAAAGCTATTTTTTGTAATAATTCAACGGCTCCTTGTTGGGTCATTGAAATACCATACAGTTTAGATAACGTTAAGATCAACGCCACATCAATCATTGCTCCACTTAATAAATCAATCATCATCAGAGGATTTAAAGCAATAGCAACAGATTTAGTAATGACTCCATTCCAAATCACGTGGTTAGCACTTTGTTCTCGAATTTCCATTTTTCGCTGCACTAATTTTTCATTTACATCTCCCGCATATAACATCGTATTTAAAGCAACTAAAGATTTCCCTTCCCGATCTAAAATCTCTAAAATTTTGAGCTTTAATTCTTCAATTTGAGGTTCTCCTCGCGTTAATTGAGCGCTCAAACTTCCATCAGGACGACGAATGGCTTTAGCCACTAATGGAGAAGCCGCAGCCATGACAATTTCATCAGGAGATAATAATTCTTTGACCCGTTCATCTCGAATTTTTTCATAAATTGCTAGTCGGTCAGCTTCTGGATATTGATCAATTTTATTAAAGACTAATAACATCGGTTTTCCCGCTTCTCTTAATTGAGACAGGGCATCATATTCAACTTGAGTAATATCTCCGGCAATTACAAATAATAATAAATCCGCTTGTTGGGCAACCTGACGAGCAATTTGTTCACGGGTTTCACCATCCACTTCATCAATTCCGGGGGTATCAATTAATTCAATTTGAGAAATTCGATAAGAAACCGCCGGAATAGAGGATAAGGAATTCTCACTCACTCGCCATTGTTGCATTTGGGTGGTTTGGGTGACACCATGAATGGGGCCAGTAATAAACACTTCTTGACCTAATAAAGCGTTCAAAACTGAAGATTTTCCCCGTCCCACCATGCCAAAAACGGCAATTTGTACCACTGTACGGTCTAATTTATCCATCATCTTTTGCAACCCCCCTATATCGGGTTCTAAACCTTCTCGCTCTGTGGGGGTTAAGTCCAGATGGTCTACAATGTCTCGTAAAGCATCTTGAGCATGGCGTAAGTTTAATTCCGCTTGCAGGTCGGTAAAATTGAGCAATGTGGTATTGAGTTCGTCATCCAGATTCATCTTAATTTTTAGACTCTATTTCTTTCTATCTTGACAAATGAATAGCGGGTCTTACCATTGGTAAAACCCGCTATAGATTTGATTAAATTTTGTTTCTAGTAAGAATTATTACGATAGCCTCCCCCAGAGCGTTGCTTACCGCCTTGATTATTATCACGGGGTTCAGCTTTATTGACTCGCAGACGACGACCCATCCATTCTGCTCCATCCAGAGCTTCAATTGCACTTTTCTCGTCGTCTTCATTGACCATTTCTACAAAGCCAAAACCGCGAGACTTGCCAGTTTCTCGATCTTGAGGAACTGTGGCTCGCTTGACTTTACCGTATTCTTTAAAGACTTCCCCTAAGTCTTCAGAGGTAACCTCATAAGCTAAGTTACCGACATAAATCGACATGGAATAACTCCAACCTTAAACTCGGACAAAATTTATTTTTCGGAAATATAGTTTTTGACATCCGCCCCGCCGTGAACAGGCAGGGATTCCATCTATTTAAGTTGGTCAAAAATTGACAACTGCTTAAATTCTGGATGGGTTGACGCTTCACTGAGATGCGCTTTCTTTACAGAAAGTCTAACCTTCTCTCCACATCCGTTTAAAGTCTCCGAATGCCCTCCGGCGACTCGCTGAAATCTTGTTGTTTTGTTTTGTGCGTTCAAGGGTAGACTGATACCATTGCCTTACATCCGCTTCCCCAGTTCTCCTTTAGGCTCGGTTTCACATCTCGGTGATGGTATATCGACTGCAAAGTTGGGCGGGTTTTTTAGACCGATTTAATTTTAACACAAAGCCTAACCAGAAGTTAGGGGTTTTAAACCCAATTTTTCGATAAAACCATTGACCAATCTCTCTGGCTTGATTATGCAGGAATCAACCTAACAGGGTGGACTACAACAGCCCAAGACCCATTGCGAAAAGCATTTGGGACTACTGTTGTCTGAATGCCTTAACTGGATGATCTGCCTGAATCAATTTCTGCACTTGTCAGAAAACAGAAGCTTAAACTTAGGTTCTAATGTAACTAGAGGTAGCGTCTTAGTCCAGGTTATGTACCCGATTGAATTCAGATTATCGACTTTTAAGGCTATATTATCTCATTTTAAGAGATAATATTTTGATTATAGCATAGAATCGCTGATTGGGTTTAGTGACTCTGAATACAATTTTGTCTTTTCAAGGTGATTGGATGAAGGATAAATCAACGCCTCCAAAATTGGTACTTAAGGCAACATTCAAATTTTCTAAGACTTTTACCAGCCAGAACACTCCATCTTGGGAACAAGACTCGTAATGATTAAATAAAATCGCAAACCGTTTTTCGAGGTAGGGTTTGACTTTTCGACAGATTAAGACGATTTTGAGGAGTAACCCCACGGTCATCGTTGGCCCCACATTGGCAATTAAATCAATAAAAACGAAATGATTCGGTTTCTGTGGACTTTCAACCACCAGAAAATTTAACATCTGGTTACAGGTTCGCAGCAAGAGAAACTCACTAAAGTTTTCATCATCACTATGGGGAATAGTATTTTGTAATTGCTTATACAATTTTTCGTTAAACTGGTTACGGATATAGGATGAATCAAGGGATTTTGGAGTAATATATTCATAGAAATTTTCTTTAAAAGACCGGAAAGTTTGATTGGGTTGGGTTTGAGCTAGAAAGCTCTGCGCTAAATCTCGATAGGTATGGATTCCGTCTACTTTTCCTGCAAATTGTTTAAGGGCTGCAAACAATTCTCGATTGCTTAAAAGGGTGGGATTTGCAATAGGAGACGGATTTTTTTTAGCTTCTTCAACCGAGAAACGACGGGCCATAGTTGCTAATCGAATTTGATGGGCAGTATATTGAGATAAATCGATTTCAAATTTACGCTGTTTTTGCGCTTGAATTTGTTGAATCATTTGTTGATGATCATAAGAACTATCTTCACTCAGTAAACAGTGTTTATACAGGTAAGGATAACGAGGAATTAAAACTCGCAAAGGTTCAGAAGATTGAGTATTATAATCTAATTCAGTGGGCTGGTTAATAACAGCAGCAAAGCGTTTTAATGCTAAATATTGCTCACTTTTGGTAAATTCATAGATTAAATCCCCCAATTGACGAACTGATTTTGAATAGGAGTACACTCTGCGGATTTTAGGGATTGATTCATCAAAAAGTTGAATTAATTTATTAATAGCTGTTTTCCGTTGAGGAGAAGTATGCCAGCAATTAATTAAAATATAACAACAGCGATTCATAATGTAATTAAAATCTTGAGATTCTAATTTAGAAATCACTAATTTATTTAAAGCTCTGGAGATTTCTATATCTGGATATCCAGAACCTTCAATAAACAATAAATTTAGTCGCTCTATCAGTTGATTTGGTTCATCAATTTCTACACGACTCAGTAAATGATCATAGATCATTTGTTCTTCTCGGACAGTCCATCGATTAAAAGAATTGACTAAACTTTTGTTCATTTCTGATTACCCATCTGCTCAATTTGAGTTGATTTTTCTGGTCAAATTCATTGATGTTTTTCAGGTCTAATTTTGACCTTTATCCTGACAAGAGAAATTTCTAGTCTTCTCTTATTTTTTATAATAAATTCACTGAAGGAACTGTTATATTAGGAATCTTTAGGACTGGGATTACCCTGCCTTGATTGAGACAGTAGAAAGGACGAGGAGGCTGAACCCTTAAAAAGGATATCCATCATTCATGTCCTAACCTCCTTAGCGATTGCTATAATATCCATCAATACACTAATAAACTAGCAGAAACGGAGCGATTTTATTGATCAAATCTAACTTTAAAACCTACTTTAATTTCATCAGGACGATGAAATTAATCTAAATTGATTTAAAAATTAATCTGACTCAATTTTATTCAGTTGTTCATCGCTTTCAGTGTTTGAAGGATGTGGAGATTGTACACCCTGGATAAATCTATTTTAGCTTGAAGGCAATCCTAACACTTAATTCCAGACTAACTGAAACATTGATGACACAAGGCTCTTATAAAAAACACTCCCTGGAGTTATTTCGATTAATAATCACCTTTTTATCTGGTGGTTTAATTTCAAAATTAAGGCTGAAATTATACTCCATTTAGATTGAAATGGTGATCAAATCAGCGATGTTTTATAATACCATAATGGGTTCAAACTTTCTGCACAATCAGTAGAAAGATTCTGGGTTCTAAGAATCCTCTTAACAAGATGGGTGTTCCAATCAAGCTAAAGCCGGTTCTCAAGCTGGCCTATTCACCTCGAAATAAGGGAGTGTAATCGTCAGCACGACCCAGAACGCTCAAAACCTGGAAAAATTTAATCTTTCAGGTTGTTGCTGCTGGTTTTAATTCTAACAGCAACCGCTATCCCAAAAGGTAACGAAACCTGTTAAAGAAAGGACGAGGCTTGACACCCGGTTTTGGGGTGATCGATGATCATTAATTTTACGCTTATTCAGAGAATGTCTAATCTCATCACTAGCGGTCAACTTGTTAATATTCTAGCGATTGACTCACCATTAAACTGTGATTTCCCTTTAACGACTCCGGTGATAGGGATCACAACAGATAGCCGAAATTTGCAACCGGGACAAGTGTTTGTGGCGTTACAAGGAGAAAACTTTGATGGTCATCATTTCGTAGAACAGGCCATCAACCAAGGGGCAATTGCAGCCATTGTAACCACAGATTTTGCCCAAACTCACCGGAATTTACCCCTTTTACCCGTTCTCAACCCCTTAAAAGCTTATCAACAAATTGCCCGGTGGTGGCGGGATCAATTTCAAATTCCCATCATTGGGGTTACGGGTTCGGTGGGAAAAACCACGACCAAAGAGTTAATTGCGGCGGTCTTAGGAACTCAAGGCCAAGTGTTAAAAACCCAAGCTAACTACAATAATGAAATCGGAGTTCCTAAAACCTTGTTACAACTCACACCAGATCATGATTTTGCTGTCATCGAAATGGCAATGCGAGGTCGAGGACAAATTGCTGAATTAACCCAAATTGCCCAACCCACTCTAGGATTAATTACCAATGTGGGAACGGCCCATATTGGATTATTAGGGTCAGAACAGGCCATTGCTGAAGCCAAATGTGAACTATTAGCCGAAATGCCGAAAACCAGTATCGCCATTTTAAATCAAGATCAACCCCGGTTGATGAAGACGGCTGCAACGGTTTGGTCGGGAACCACCATTACCTATGGGTTAGAAGGCGGTGATTTGCGGGGAGAATGGATAGATAACCAAACCCTACGAGTTGAGGGGGTCAATTTACCTTTACCGTTACCCGGAGTTCATAATGCCTCTAATTTGTTAGCTGCATTAGCTGTGTTACGAGGAATTTACGGCTGGGAAATAGCCGCAGAAACCCTTTATGCACCCCTTGTCAACGGCATTTCTGTGGAGTTACCGGAGGGACGAGCAAAACGCTATGAATGGTCTGAAGATGTGGTGATTTTAGATGAAACCTATAATGCGGGTTTAGAATCGATGTTAGCTGCCTTACGGTTACTGGCGGAAACCCCCGGAAAACGTCAGATTGCTGTTTTGGGAACGATGAAAGAGTTAGGAGAGCGATCGCTAGAATTCCATCAACAGGTCGGGCGTCAGGTACGGAAACTGAATTTAGATGGATTATTGATTTTAGCTGATTTTGAAGAAGCCAATGCTTTAGCAACAGGAGCCGCGGGTTTACCTTTTGTGGAAATTGTCGATATTCAGACCTCAGATGCTCATCAGCAAATGGCAGAACGGTTAAAAGCGTTAATACAACCGGGTGATCGGCTGTTATTCAAAGCGTCCCATTCGGTACAACTCAATCGAGTCATAGAACTTTTAGCTAATGAAACCTGATATCTTAGTTGGGAGATGATTTTAAGCTAGGGGGAACGAGGGAACTCGTTCTCTTGTGCTGTGTTAACCTTCGACTGCAACTGTAAAGATCCTGATATGATCACCCCAATGTGTAGGCCTATAGACCGATCAAACTTAATTCGTCAATCTCAATTGGCGATGTTGATTCAGATAGAGGCGATGGGGGTATAAATGGGAACAGCGTACAAACGCATTTTACTGAAATTAAGTGGCGAAGCTTTAATGGGAGATTTGGGCTATGGCATTGATCCCGCCGTGGTTCAAGACATTGCCCAGGAAGTCGCCGAAGTGGTCAATATGGGTGTACAAGTCGCCATTGTCGTTGGTGGCGGTAACATTTTTAGAGGCGTTAAAGCGGCGGCTGGAGGAATGGATCGAGCCACCGCCGATTATGTCGGGATGATTGCTACGGTGATGAATTCTATTACCTTGCAAGATGCCCTAGAACAAATTGGAGTTCCGACCCGAGTCCAAACCGCGATCGCCATGCAGGAAATCGCAGAACCCTATATTAGACGGAAAGCCATTCGCCACCTAGAACTTAATCGGGTGGTTATTTTTGGGGCGGGTTCAGGAAATCCTTTTTTCACAACGGATACAACCGCAGCATTACGGGCGGCAGAAATCGATGCTGAAGTGATTTTTAAAGCCACTAAGGTCGATGGCATCTACGATAGCGATCCGAAAAAGAACCCAGACGCCAAACGATATCAAACCTTGACCTACGGCTATGTTCTTACCCATGATTTACGGGTCATGGACAGTACGGCAATTGCGCTGTGCAAAGAAAATAATATCCCTATTATTGTATTTGACCTTACTGTTCGGGGAAATATTAGCCGTGCGGTGAGTGGTGAATCTGTTGGAACCTTAGTAGGAGGTTTGTGTGAAGTTAGCTGACGTTGAAGATCACATGAATAAGGCGCTGGAAGCAACTCAGCGAGCCTTTAATACGATTCGGACTGGACGGGCTAATGCCAGTTTATTAGATCGAATTATTGTCGAATATTATGGCAGTCCCACGCCGTTAAAAGCGTTGGCGAATATTAGCACCCCTGATGCCACAACCCTTGCCATTCAGCCGTTTGATCGGACGAGTCTCAATATTATTGAGAAGGCAATTTTAATGTCTGATATTGGATTAACGCCGAATAACGACGGTTCTGTTATTCGTCTGAATATTCCACCCTTAACGACTGAACGACGGAAAGAATTAGTCAAACAAGTGGCTAAATTAGCGGAAGAAGGGAAAGTCGCGGTCAGAAATATTCGTCGAGATGCAATTGACTCTGTGCGGAAACAGGAAAAAAGTAGTGAACTCTCGAAAGATGAAGCTGCTGATTTACAAGATTCTGTTCAGAAACTTACAGACAAATACATTGCTAAAATCGACGAAGCCCTGGCTGCTAAAGAAAAGGACATTACCACTGTTTAACAGAGGTTAAGGGTTGACAGTTGACAGTCTACCGTCAACTGTCAACAAACCATATATTCCCTAAAATACCCATGACAACGATGTTTGACTGTATTATTGTTGGTGCTGGCCCAGCAGGGGGAGCAGCAGCTTATCATTTGGCAAAACGTGGACGTTCGGTTTTAATCTTGGAACGATTGGCGTTTCCTCGCTTAAAGCCTTGTGGTGGAGGGGTTTCTCCCGCAATTGCTCAATGGTTTGATTTTGATTTTAGTCCGGCAATTTCTACAACCGTTGAACGAATTCGCTATACCTGGCAATTGGATGATGCGGTTGAGTCGGCAATTCCCACGCCGATGTGGATGGTACGGCGAGATGTTTTTGATCAGTTTTTAGTTGAACAAGCAAAAGGTCAAGGGGCGCAGCTACAGGATCAAACGGAAGTTACGGGGATTCAATTTAAAAGTGATCATTGGCAAGTCAATACCACTACTGAACCTTTAACGGCTCGATATTTAATTGGGGCTGATGGGGCAAAAGGTTCCATGGCAAAATGGTTAGGCTTGAAACAATCTAAATTACGCCAAAGCCAAATTATGGAAGTTTCAACGGATCAGCCGTTGTTACCTTGTTTTGAGTTTGGTTTGGTGAAAAATGGCAGTATTTGGGGATTTCCCAAAGCAGATGGTTATTCGATTAGTATTGCCACCTTCATTGGCGGAGAACCCAAAGATCTGAACAAGGATTTACAAGAGTATGTTACCAAAACGGGTTTAGGGAGTTCCACTATTGATGAGCATCCTTTGTGTTTGTGGGATGGAGATAAAACCCTCCATACTCAAAATGCTGTGATTGCTGGAGAAGCGGCTAGTTTAGTTGATCCGTTATCCGCCGAGGGCATTCGTCCTTCCATTCTCAGTGGGGTCAAAGCCGCAGAAGCGATTGATCAAGCGTTAGGCGGTGTGGGTAATGCTTTAGAAGGTTATACCCAAGCGATGAAGACCGAATGGGGTGCAGATATGGTTTGGGCTGGACGTTTAGCGGGTGCGTTCTATCGGTTCCCGAAAGTCGCTTATAAAGCTGGGGTGAAAATGCCCGCAGCCACTAAAGTTATGAGTAAAATTTTCTGTGGTCAACTGCGGTATGGCGATATTGCAAATAAAGCCATTAAGCAATTAATGCCTTTCTAAATTGATTAAAACCATTTTTAAGAACTAACTAAACCGGGTTTCTTTTAACCAGAAATCCGGTTTTTACAATCTGAAATCTTGAAGATCAAAGATTTTTTGGCACGGTCTATTATGGGATTAAGGGTGAGAGCTTTGATGATCATTTGCTAAAGAATCTTCAGAAACTAAATATTTAGCCATTCAAATTCAAATATTGAATGTCATGCTTTACCTGAACAAGGAACAGAATTTGTCGTGGAAATTCCGGTTTATCAATGAATGTTAGAATTTCCAGGTTCAATGATAAAGGCTTTTTGTTCTACCTTATTCCAACGACCTTGAAATCGTTCTGTAATTAACGGTTTGACTCGGAATTTAAGCGGTTTTTCCCCTAAAACATCAATGCGTAAACCTGAATAGGGGCGGCGTTTTTCTCGACCTTTCCCTTGGCGACCAACAAACAATAATGATTCAGCAATTGAACGAGATTTGACACCCATTTCTGTTTCAAAAAATTCTATTAATTGAGAACCTTCTGGTCGTTGTCGCCGCAAACTATAGCCGCTTCCACCACAAATTAACCAATGTATATAGGAATCCGCAAAACCTGTATTTCCGGTATATAAATGTTCAAAACAATGGGCGTGACCATTTAAAATTAAATCCACAATTGGTCTATTCTTGGCGAGATTTCCAATGGTATTCGAGACTTGATTTAACACATAACGTAAGTTATTTCGGACAGCAAGTGTTTGGGCTTGATCCCATTTTGTGGCTTCTGTAACATAGGGAGGATGATGAAAATAAAGCACTCGTCCTCGAACCTCTGAATCATGCCAAGATTCAATTAAACCTTGTTTTAACCAGTTGAGTTGTTCAAAATCAATGGTAATATTTTGAGGCGCATTCAGTTGTTTCTGAATATCCATTTTTTGTTCTTCTAATTGTTCGATTTTTTCTAAATAATCATGAACCGTTTCATCGTTTTTTTCGTTCTGACCTTGAAGAATATCTAATTGTTTGATCAAGTGTTGTTTTTCTGTTTCAATGGCATGAACTCGTTGTTGTAATTGCGATCGCAAATCTTCACCCTCAAAGGTATGTGGTAAGGGTTCAGGAGCATTAAAAGTATTAGAATCTAAGGCAAAAAAATCAATCCCGCCATAACGAAAGGTATAGTAACGATTGGGAAGACGAGTAAATATTCCAGGTTGATAGCGCAGGCAACGACCTGTATCAATTTTAGCGGTATAATGTTTTTCTAAATGTTGTTGTAATTGTAGAGGATTATAACTTTCTAAATAATCTAAAAAAGCTTGAGCATAGGCTTTTCCTTGAAAAGAACCATGCCAACCGATATCAAAATCTAATCGAGACAAAAGTAAATGACGAGGTAACCAAATTAACTGAGCTAATAAACTATAAATCCAAGGTAAATCATAATAATCATGATTGCCTAAAACAGGTAAAAAAGGTAAATTAAAGACCATTTGATCGTAAGGAATATTGTTAGGATTTTCACCTCCGACTAAAAATTCTCGATAGGGATAAATAAAATTATTGGGGTAATATTCACTGGAACCTACCAAATAAACAACATCTCCTGTGTGAAGAATAAAACGGCAATCATCTTGATTTTCTAGTAGTAATTCTGCCACTTTTCGTTGAGGACTGGGACTCGGTTGATAACCGGTTCCACTATCTCCAATCACCAAAAATGAAAACTCAGTATCCTGGTTTTTTCCATCATCAATGACTAAAGAGGTTTGATTAATTCCTAAATTTTCAATTAAAGAATCTTGCCAGCGAACCCGTTGCTTCATTTTATTAATTTTTGTGGCAATGGGTGGATCAAATACAAATTGCATATTAAAATTGTTCCATCATATTAATTTCAAAATTTCAGGTGTCGCCTACACTTCAAGAATGCACCTGACTGTTGATTGTTATCGTCACACCTAAAACCCCTATTAATTATTGGGTTAATTTTACCCATTCTACAATGCCATCGGCTAAAGTTATTGCTAACTTTTGTTGTTCTTGAGGATTAATAATCCATTCAAATTCCTCTGGATTAATCATAAACCCTAATTCTAATAAAATTGATGGTGCAACGGTAGGACGAGTTAAAGCTAAATTATTCCAAAAAACTCCATAGGAAGGACGGTTTAATGTTGTCACTAAATAGTTGTGTAAAAATACCGCTAAACTATGAGCTTGGGAATTATACCAAAAGGTACTAACACCCTTGGTTTTAATCGCATCTCCATTATCAGGTAAGGCATTATAATGAATAGAAATTGATAAATCAGGTTCTTGTTCGTTAATCATTTTTATTCGATCTTGGGGATATAAATCATCATCGCCTTTGCGGGTCATCAACACTGATGCACCCCGTTTAATGAGTTCCGCTTCTAATAACTTAGAAACGGTTAAATTAACATCTTTTTCAGGATAACCTGTAGGGCCTTTTGCTCCTAAATCATTTTCGCTTCCATGACCGGGATCGAGTAAAATATTTAACCCTGATAGTGGTAAATTAGATTGCAATTGGGGGGGAGTTTTTAAGGATAAAACTAAGGTTGTTCCATCATAACGCAGTTTATAACCCCATTGTTGTTTAGTTTTAAAATGAAACGTATATTGCACAACATTTTGTGATTCTCCTTGGGGAGATAATATCGGTTGCCAATCCATTCGGGAAATTAAAGGATTATCATTAAAACGAATAGTATCTGTTTGAGCCGTTGTATTATAGAGGGTTAAAATGAAACGTTGATCTTCTTGTTTGACGGTAATCGGAACAGGAACTTGTAGGGGAAAATAAACTTCTAACCAGTCTCCGACTTGACGAGAACTGGCACTTCTAATCATAGAATTGGGTGGAATCGGTTCCGTTGTAATTCGGGTTTCATTAGCTTTAATCCATCCGCCATAATCGAGGTGTAAAAACTCCCCTTGTCGTCCTATAATTCGGGCACGGGTTCCTTTTGGTAAAGGCGTTAAACGAGAATGATCCGTACTGGGGCCAGTGCGTGCAGTTCCTTCATTAACCGTGACTTCAGCGACTTCAAATTGTGTAGGAGAAAGGATTGAAATTTCACCAGGTGCCGCTTGAGTCAGGGTTTGATTATTGAGGGTTAATTGATATTGAGGTTGACCTAAATCTAATTGTTTTTTTTCTCCCGAAATCTGCAAATTTACTGCGATTTTCCCGCAACCTTGATATTTAACTGTATTGGATTTTACAGGTTGATTCAGTTCTGTTAAAACCGCTTTATTATCAGGTAGCTCGAAGGTTTGGGATTGGGGAGATAACGGGATAATTTGTCCAGCTAATTTAACAGAAACTGTTGCTTTTTCGGGAGCGATCGCACTAAAACAGATTAACTCACCTGGTAGTCTAGCTATATTTTCAGCAGGAGTCAATGAATCTTTTAAAAAGTTTAAAGTTTCTAAAGGTTTGGGTTCGGTGGAAATTCGAGTAACATTTAATTTGATTTTTTGATCTCGATGACGTAGAATAAAAATGTTCTCCCCAAGCTGCAATGGAAATGTCGGTGCAAAATGACCAGCCTTGCTTCGGGAAATGACTTGACCATTAATTGAAACTTCCTCATTAGGTGTCGCCGTTCCAATCAAGAAAATACGGTCAGATGTTGTTTTGTGATCTGGCGGTGGATAGGCAATATATAAAGGTTGCTCCGCCGATATTGAAGATGACAAAGCCCAACTGATCACCGTTGTTAGTCCTAGAATGTGT
The DNA here is from genome assembly GCF_046067725.1 of Planktothrix sp. Lineage (NCBI taxonomy): Bacteria > Bacillati > Cyanobacteriota > Cyanophyceae > Oscillatoriales > Microcoleaceae > Planktothrix > Planktothrix sp. Next base: position 8,408 of record NZ_JBJUDF010000193.1, on the reverse strand, counting down.
TTCATAACTATTATTTGAATTCTTTCTCAACTGATTTTATCGTCTTAGGGAGTATGATAGTATCCTCATTTTCTTCCAATTTTATCAAGATTAATTTTTATTGCATTTAGCAAGCAATCTTGATAAAAAAAAGCGACTGATTTAGGGTATTAGGGTGTAGCCAAGATCAATAGCTATAAAGAAGCCTACCATGAATCAAGAGTTTTTTAGCTTAACAGAAGATCAATATATTATTAAGTTAGGAAAAGATACCTTCACGATTTCAAGATTGCAAGAACTAATTGCGATTCAGTTTGAAGAGCATATTATGAATTACGGAGACTTCTTTAATCTAACGTTTTCTCTATTCGGGCAATTTTGTAGAACCTATTCCCGCCAGTATTCAGGATGATTAAAAGCATCAGCACAGTGTATTTTACCTTGATATTTTCTGGCTAGGTCAGCATCCAGAATATTAACCATCCAGGCATCTGATTGAGCTTTAACAATAGGATAAGGCGGGATGTAACCTCTTGGAAAGGCTGGTTCAAATCCATACCGAGTATAATATTCAGGATAACCTAATACGAAAACAACAGGGACACCCATTGCTTTTAATTGGTTGATACCATCGTGAATTAATTGACCACCTATACCTTGATTTTGAGCGGCAGGAATAACAGCCAATGGCGCAAGAATTGAAGCTGATATCACTCCTTGATCTGATATAATTTTAACGTTAGAAAATAAAATATGTCCGACTATTTTTGACTGTTGAATAGCAACCAATGAACAACAAGGTTCAGCCGTTTGATCTTGTAATAAATCATTGATTAATGTTATGATTTCTCGGCTATTTTCCAAACCAAAAGCTTGTTCATGAATATGATTAATCAGACTGCGATCGCTGTCTATCGATTTTCTAATTTCTAAGCTCATCGTTATTTAATTAAAATAAAATTAATTGTTTAACGCTGGACTATCTGTTTTTTTCCAAAAACAGATATTTTTAATCCAATTAATGATTTAACCAATCTAAAAAATCTCGACTAAATTGAGACAAAGACAATAAATGAATTCTCGGATAGTTTGATGTTAAATCTCGTTCTTGTTGTAAATTATAACCCCAATCGGCTAAAAATAATTGTACCGAGTCTAAATCCGCTTGTTGTTGAACCGATAATAAGGTTTGTAAGCGATCTTCAATAAACCAAATTTTCGGAGTGGGTTGAATGGTTGTTAATAATTCCCGTAAAATTTGCGCTTTTGGACGTTTATAACCTTTGCCAAAAATTCGACCTTCAGGAATTGTAACGCCTTGTTGTTTAAGAAGCGATCGCACAAATCGTTCCTCTTTTGTGGTAATAATATAAACTGGGAAATCTTGTTCAATTAAAGGTTTAATTCGTTCAATCACACCCGGATAAAATTGATGTAATCCTAACCAACCGGATAAATCATGATGAATCCATTGATCTCGAACCCCATCCAAACAGGGGCCAATCACGTCTGCTTTTAATTCTTCTTTCGTGACAAGATTGTGAGCAATTGTTGACCAATTCTGCAAAATTTCAGTTTCAGAAATCCCTAAAACCAATGCTCGAATTAAAACAGGCATTTCCCAACCAATTTCAATTACAGGACGAGTTCGATAGAAAATGGGAGCTAAGGCTTCAGGTGAAACCTTCTCAGGAGGCGACCACAGTTGACAATAAGTCCGCCAAGCGGTTTCAAAATATTCTAGGAGTCCATCACACAGAACCCCATCAAAATCCAATGCGAGTAAAGTCGGTTTATCGTTTATCATAAAAATTTAATTGAAAATTGACCATTTCAGAATTAATTCAACTTATATTAAATTAACGCTATTTTATTCCTCCCAAATTTATGATTGAGGAGCGATCGTGGTACAAGCCTTAGAACGGGAAACAGAATCCCCTCTTAATCCTCAAATGCTATCCTATCAGCTTGATGCCGATTTAATCCGGGTGGCGAAACATCTCTATTATGCTTATGTAGACGTCCATGCTCAACGAATGCGGCGACCCTTGGGAGTGGCTATCAACCCCAACAATTATCGCAGTTGTTTATTATTTTCTCATCAAGCGATTTTGCTACCTGGGGAACGTTTCATCCCTTTTGAACGCATTGAAGCCGATTTATTTTAGTCTCAGAAACCGGGTTTCTATAGCAATCTTCCGCTATCAAATCAAAACCCTTTTAGAAACAGGGTTTCTGTTAGATTCTTTCAGGGTTATGAGAAACCGGGTTTCTATAGCAATCTTCCGCTATCAAATCAAAACCTCTGTAAGAAACCCGGTTTCTAGTCCCATCTTAAGAGTTAGCATTGAAAATGGATATTTTATTGAGTTTACCTGCCTTATTGATCGTCTTTGCGTTTGGAGCATCCATCGGCAGTTTTCTCAATGTCGTGATCTATCGAATTCCCGCCGGGTTATCCATCCTCCATCCCCCCTCTCGTTGTCCCCGATGCCTAACACGGTTAAGTCCCTCAGAAAATATTCCGGTTTTCGGTTGGATCTGGCTTCAGGGACGCTGTAAACATTGCCATACACCGATATCCATCCGTTATCCCCTCGTAGAAGCCGCCACAGGACTGTTATTTTTATTAATCTTTTTAACCTCCCCAACCCTCAGCCAAACCTTGGGGTATTGGGTCTTATTCAGTTGGTTAATAGCCCTGTCTTTGATTGATTTTGACACCTATACTCTCCCCAATGTTCTCACCCAGTCGGGGTTAGTCTTAGGCTTAGGATTTCAACTCACCCAAGCCTTAACCCTCTCCTCATCCTTGAGTCAGGGGTTAATGACCGGAATAATCGGTGCTGTTTTGGGGTTATGGCTATTTGATATCATTTCCTTTGCAGGAACCGTAGTCATGGGGCAAACCGCAATGGGGGCAGGAGATAGCAAACTTGCCGCGATGATGGGAGCTTGGTTAGGCTGGAAATATTTACTTGTGGCTGGATTTATCGCCTGTGGGTTAGGAGCTTTGGTCGGAGGAGGAGCGATCGCCCTTCAATTCATCAATCGCCGTCAACCCATTCCCTTTGGCCCCTTTCTCGCCCTTGCCACTGCCATCACTGCCCTCTGGGGCCAAACCCTGTTATCGGCTTACCTGAGTTTATTTTTTCCCACTCTCAATTAAGCCATGAGGTTTGATCCTTTTCCGTGCACCCTAATTCCTATGTCTTGGATTACGATTAAAACCACAGCCCTACGATGGGAAGCTGAATTGATGCAGCAAGTGTTAGAAGCGCAGGAAATCCCCAGCCGAATTATTGACTTAGGGGTGTGTTCTTCTTTGGGAATGGGGAGTCCTGTGGGGTTGCAAGTGCTTCCGGGTGATCAATGGACGGCTTTGCTATTATTAAGCCCGATTGATGAAGAATTAGAATCTGTAGATTAACGTGATGGATAGGATGTAGATCGTTCTATCATAGTAAAGATTTAAAATTTAATCCTGGGGCTAACGGGAATCCCCCAATTTCCAAACGCCTCAATTTTTAAATTAGAAACTGAAAGGTCAAAATAATCTTTAATGTCTCTATTTGATTGGTTCGCAAATCGGCGTAAATCATTACCCAGCAGCCCTGAACCCCAGGAACGGGAAATTGCTGATGGGTTATGGGTTAAATGCGAACAGTGCAATGCTTTAACCTATGCCAAAGACCTACAAGCTAATAACATGGTTTGTTTGGAATGTGGCCATCATTTCCGGGTCGATAGCAATGAGCGCATTCAGCAACTCATTGATCCGAATACCTGGATGCCCCTAGATGCTGAAATCTGTGCTGTTGATGCCTTGAAATTCCGCGATCGCAAATCCTACAGTGATCGACTGCGGGAGACACGGGAAAAAACCGGGTTAAGCGATGCCGTACAAACGGGGGTTGGGTTATTGGATGGAGAACCCGTTGCCCTCGGTGTGATGGATTTTCGGTTTATGGGTGGCAGTATGGGTTCTGTGGTGGGGGAGAAACTCACCCGCTTAATTGAACACGGCACAAAAGAACGCTATCCCGTTGTGATTATTTGTGCGTCGGGTGGAGCCAGAATGCAGGAAGGAATGTTAAGCCTGATGCAAATGGCTAAAATCTCCGGTGCGTTGCATCGACATCAACAATCTCGGCTGTTGTATATTCCCGTTCTCACCCATCCCACCACCGGAGGGGTGACGGCGAGTTTCGCCATGTTAGGAGATATGATTTTAGCCGAACCCAAGGCTACCATTGGTTTTGCGGGAAGACGAGTCATCGAACAAACCCTTCGGGAAAAGTTACCCGATGACTTCCAAACCTCAGAATACTTATTGGCTTATGGGTTTGTTGATGCCATTGTTCCCCGAACTCAACTCAAGAAAACCCTAGCTCAACTCATTCGTCTCCATCGTCCCCCCCAAAATCCCCACCCTTTTTCCCATTGTCCTGAAGTTAAATCTTTAACTTCCCCCCATCCTGAAGTAGACCTCTCCCACGAAGTCTCACCGTCAAAGTCTCTCTAAGATTTTGATCATTATTCAGGACGTGGAACAGGCATCTGGCCTGTTAATTGGCATGGCAAGAAGCGGCTAACGGTCAACAGCCATCCTAGAAAATTAGCTGTTTTCACAGATCCCAAACCTTCCTATAATTTTTGATCAAGACCTGTCAGCAACAAGACTCATGGGTTTTGCAGACCTGTCAATCACAGAAATAGCGACCGATTACAATCTCCCGGTTGAGGTTGTACTCAAGCTGTGCGATCAGTTGGGCATTGCCTATCAACATCCTCAAACCCGTTTGGCCCTTGAGGATGCTAAAGCTTTGATGTCCTATATCATGGCTAACAACCAGTCGTCAGAATTCACCGAATTTGATCACCTTTAACCAGGTCTTGAAGTCATAATCTGTGAAATTATATTTCGCAGACTATCAAAAAGGGTAAATAACAATAGACGATTGACAAATAATGATCAGCTAATGACCGGAATCAGGTACATTGAACATCTGAACCGAAACTGAACTGACTTCTGCTTGTGGATAACACCAAGACGGGATTAAACCTTCAATAACGACTTAGCTATAAGGAGAACCATGCTAAAAAGATACTTTTGGCTGGCAGTAGCCACTGTATTCTTCACCTTTCAACTCTTTGTCACTCAAGCCAATGCGGTTGAATTGACGAAAGAATTGCGGACTTTACGTCTGAATGAACAAGGCGATACCGTTGTTTTGAGTGAAAAACAACTTCAAAAGGGCAAAGAGTTATTTAATTATGCTTGCGCTCAATGTCATGCTTTAGGAATGACTAAAACCAATCCTGACGTTAACCTCAGTCCGGCTACCTTAGCGGGTGCGTATCCCTCCCGCGATAATATTGAGGCTCTGATCAGTTTCATGAAAAATCCCACTACCTATGATGGGTTAGAAGAAATTTCTGAAACCCACCCCAGCACCAAGAGTGCAGATATTTTCACAAAAATGCGGAATCTATCAGACGATGATTTATACGATCTGGCTGGATATCTGTTATTAGAACCCAAAGTTCGTCCTGAACAGTGGGGTGGTGGTAAATACCTTCGCTAATCTTTGTTAAAACCTCATAATTTTAGACTTTAGGTTTTAGGTGTTGGATGATTCAAAAGTTTAATTTTTTTACCCCAAGAGCTAAAAAAGATAAACAGAATCATCTTCAATCTAAAATCTAAAGTCTAAATTTTCAGGGGTTGCTAGACTGACACAGGAAATCAATTATCTATAATTAATATATTATTTATGATTAATTCAAAAAGTTTTGTACGCTGTTTATTCATGCTTTTGGTTTTGGGAATTAATTTTTTTAGCTGGAATTTACCTGCACAAGCTGTATCGGTTGATCCGTTTATTCGGCGTTATTTGGACGTGAGCCAACCCGTTGAAATTCCAGTGGATCAAAAGGGGAATACCCGGAAATTTTCAGGCGAAGATCTTACCGAAGGAAAAACATTATTTGAAAAAAATTGTGTGAATTGTCATGTCGGTGGCCTCACCCTCCAAGATCCCACGGTATCCCTATCTTTAGAAGCGTTGAAAGGGGCAACTCCTAGCCGCGATCATCTGAATAATTTAGTCGCCTATTTTAGAAATCCTGTCAGCTACGATGGTACAGATTATAACTATTGGTGTCGTCAAGTTTCTGAGGATTGGATGTCAACGGAAGAAGTTCAAAAAATGGCAGCTTATTTGTTAAGGGCGGCGGAAAAAGTTCCTTCTTGGGGGATTCAACAACCGCAACAAACACCATCTTTTTAGTTAAAAAATAGATGGGTAGTTTCTTGTTAATTTCATCAAGAACAAAAGACTACCCAAAATTGATGGTCAATTCAAGAACTAGAGTTGCTCAACTGCAATTCAATTCGTTTAGTTATTGAGTTATAACAAGCTCACCAACCATGCCGGCACCACGATGGGGTGAACAGAAGAAAGGATAAACGCCAGCAGGTGCATCAGCAGGAATATCAACATTAAAGGATGCACCAGCCGCACTCTCTAATTTATTATGAGAAAGGGCTTTAGCGAGACCTGCATCAGCAGATTTATCGGCATCAAAGACTACGTTATGGGGAGGAAGCATTCCAACCTTAAAAGTAACCGTATCACCCGGTTTTACGGTGACTTTCTTGGGTGCAAAAGCCAATCCACCAGCACCCATTGTCACCTCATAGTTGTCTGCGGAGGCTTGATTTGCACCCAAAACAAATGTGCTAATCATTAACAAAACCACAGACAGAACTAAGGCTACCCGCTTGGACACTGAAACAATCGGATTCATAACTTGCCTCTAAAAAATATAACTTTCTAAACTCTGGAAAATATCTTACCACGAACTATGACAATCTGTCGTATTAATCAGCAAAAACAACAAAGCCAGCCATCAACTGACTGACTCAATCCGGTAAGATCGAAAGCTATAGGGTCAATTTCGGTCAATCTGACCGGACTCTAGTCTTTAAAAATGGCTCAGGCGGGATTTGAACCTGCGACCTTGGGCTTATGAGTCCCCTGCTCTAACCACTGAGCTACTGAGCCTTATTTGCTTCACAATTTATCAATATAGCACAACCTTTTTGTAAAAGTCAAGCTTTTTTTTCAGAACACCCAGAGAAAACAGGAGCCAGGAGAGAAAAGGGATCATCAATTCTGATAGCTTCCCCAGACCCTAGACCCCATTGTCCTCCTGACTTCTGATCAGGTTCTAATAATTCTGAGAAACCGTTGAACTTTCAGCCGGCAGTAAAGCCATGGGATTAACCGCACCTTGGCCATTAGGATGGATTTCAAAGTGCAGGTGCGGCCCTGTGCTGCGACCTGTTGTTCCCATTTCAGAGATTTGCTCCCCTTGAGCCACTTTTTGGCCTTCGTTCACAAGGATGCGATCATTGTGGGCATAAACCGTTAAACTGCCGTCAGGATGTTCAATTTCAACTAAATTGCCATAGCCGCCATCATTCCATCCGGCATAAGTCACAACCCCTGGGGCTGCTGCAAAAATCGGAGTTCCAATCGGCCCTGCAATATCAATTCCCCGGTGCATCCGTCCCCAACGCCAACCATAGCCTGAAGTCAGAATGCCTGCTGATGGCCAAATATAGCCATTAAACCGCATGGAACCGCCCGGTAAATAAGCATCTGGCCCAGGGAGCGGGGGTAATTGGGGGGAAACCATTTGACCCAAGGTTGGGTTATTGAGAGGATCATAGGCTTTAGATCCGATGGGAGCCGTCGCAACAACTGAACGGTTAGATGCCGATTGCAGTTGAGACGCTAAAGACCCAACTTGATTGGGAGAGACTTGTGCCAACGGTTCAGCCGATAAGGTTTGTTCGGTTTGAGTAGCTTGTTGGCGAGAATAAGCCTTGGGATTAAACTCAGGATTAATCCGTTTTTGTCGATGTAAGGGGGCTGTCGCTGCTGTGGTCAAGGCTTGAAGCGTTGATTCCTGATCAGGATCGACGGAAACGTTCGTCACCTGATAGCCACTCTGGGCTTTATATTCTTCGCGCAGTCGTTCTACTTCAGATCGAAGGCGATCAGAGTACAATTTGCTCACGGCTTCTGATTTGCGAACAGAAACCTCCTGAATGGCGATTTGTTGAGAAAGGGCAGATCCTTTTGACTCAACAGGAATTGAAATCGCTTCGGCTGCGACAGGAGTGGTAGACTCAACCCCCTGAACTGTACGGGAAGCTAATTGGTTGAGAGAGAGTTGATTTAACGTGCTCTGGGTCGGAATTGAACTCAAATCAGTCATCGCTTCCCCTGAAAAATCGGCAACTGAAGAAGGATTATGATTGAGTTCTGAGGGAATGACGACCGGAAGTACAGCTTGAGGGAATCTACCCCCTAGAGCACTCAAGTCGCTTGTGGAAGAAGCTTGTTGTGAAGCGG
>NZ_JBJUDF010000192.1:0-33960 GCF_046067725.1 Planktothrix sp. | reverse complement strand
TATTCAAAACAGCGTTTATTAACAGTTTAAACTTTAATCAGTTTTGATCATTTTATTCATCTATCCTGCGATGGATTCATATTTCTTTGGAGTCCTTTAACTTTGTCGAGTTCGATTTTTGAGTCATATTTAACTTGAAATAGTGATGGAATGATTAAGCTCAACTTGTTTTCAGAATCTATCTTGAGAGAGAGTTAAATTCGGAATCAAGTTGAGTTTAATTAATGAGCGATCTCTTTAGTGACTTTAACACCTCTTAAATAAAATCGAGTTCCTGCTAATGTGGGAATGCCGCAAGGAGGTGTTGCGTATTGGGTACAAGCAGGGGGATTTGTTTTCGGTGCTATTTTAGGGCTGTTATTAGGGTTATTTTCCCGTCCTTCCCCTGGAAGATATAACGAATATTGGCAATAAACTGCCTAGTTGAGAAAGGAAACAGGAACTGCGATTGACTGGGAATTATAAATGTGTAAATAATGAGGTTTGGGTATTGATCATGTTCAAATAGATTTCTAGTTTTTGATTTTTAATGGAAATAGCGATTTCTAATATTTCCTGAAGGAATAGAAGCAATTAATTGACGAGTATAAGCTTGTTTTGGGTGGTGATAAATCTCATCGGCGGTTCCGGTTTCCTCAATTTTTCCTTGATTCATGACAATCATGCGATCGCTCATAAATTTAACCACACTTAAATCATGGGAAATAAAAATATAAGTCAGGTTAAATTCGGCTTGTAACTCTTTTAATAAGTTCAATACTTGCGCCTGTACCGACACATCCAACGCGGAAACGGATTCATCGCAAATAATAAATTTAGGGTTCAAAGCTAACGCTCTGGCGATACAAATTCGTTGGCGTTGTCCCCCGGAAAATTCATGGGGATAACGTCGCATTAAATCAGGATTTAACCCGACTCTTTCTAATAAATAAGCGACGCGATCGCGTTTTTCTTGAAACCTTTGACCGACTTGATGAATGATTAACGGTTCCATAATCGCTTCCCCAATATTCATTCTCGGATCAAGGGAACTAAACGGATCTTGGAAAATAATCTGCATATTGCGTCTAACCCAACGCATTTTTTCATGGAATTGTTGTTGATTTCGATAATTTTTAAACCCACTAAACATCGAGGTTTCTAACAACGGAGCAGTTATATCCTGACCTTCAAAGAAGACTTGACCACTCAAGGGTCTAATCAGTTGTAAAATCGCTCTGGATAAGGTACTTTTTCCACAGCCAGACTCCCCGACTAAACCTAATGTTTCCCCAGAATAAACATCAAAGGAAACATCATTAACCGCCATTAATAATCGTTTGGTTTGACCTAATATCCCTGGAATTTTAAATGCAACTGTTAAATTTTTAACCGATAACAGGGGATGTTCTGAGGGTAAACTGGATAAAAAAGCTTGAGATTTTAAAGCAATATTATTATAACTTTTAACGGCTTCTACTAAAGTTTTTTCTCGAATTTCTACCTCTCCATTATCTAAAGTAATCATCTCCATAAAATCAGCCACCGTTGGTAAACGTTCAGCCGGAGTATCTAAGGTGGGACGACAAGCTAATAACCCTTTAGTATAGGGATTTTGAGGCGTTGTAAAAATTTGCTGAATCGTTCCAGATTCTACAATTTTACCTTGGAACATCACCGCCACTTGATCGGCAATTTGAGCCACAATTCCTAAATCATGGGTAATAAAAATCATCGCCATTCCTCGGCGTTCTTGTAATTCTTGAAGTAAATCTAATATTGTTGCTTGTACCGTCACATCTAACGCCGTTGTCGGTTCATCTGCAATTAATAACGTCGGGTTACAAGAAATAGCCATTGCAATCATCACCCGTTGCAATTGTCCCCCGGATAATTCATGGGGATATCGATCTAACATCGCTCGTTTTTGAGCATTAATTTGTTGAATTAATTCTCGTTTTCGGCTGCGTTTATCTTGTAATTCCTGGGGAGAACGAGAGATTGATTGATGCTTTTGTTCTTCTAATGCTTGCTGCATTAATTCATCATCACTGGGGAGTAATTTCACTTCCTGTAATAATGACGCGGCTTTCCACATCGCCTGTTTGGGGGAAAGCTTTTCATGCTGCATAATGGCTTCTGTTAATTGAAATCCAATGGTAAAAACAGGGTTCAAAGAGGTCATGGGTTCCTGAAAAATCATGGAAATTTGACCGCCGCGATAGGTTTGTTTTTGAGTCGGTGAAAGTTGCAATAAATTAACAGGTTGAGAATAGGGACTATAATCTTCAGATTCACGAATTTGAAACCAAATTTCGCCTTCTACTTTCGCTGTGGTGCTGGAAACTAACCCCATAATAGCTAAGGCGGTCACGGATTTTCCTGAACCCGACTCTCCGACAATTCCTAACGTTTCTCCCCGTCCCACCTGAAACGAAATTCCATCAACGGCGGTAACAGTTCGTTCATCGGTGTCAAACTCAACCCGCAGATTATTCACATTCAGAACAACATATTGCATGGAAGTTACCGCCTCTATAAATTTCTATATATTTAATCAATTTAACAGAAGATGGGGAAATAGGGGATAGAATAACATCGCACTAACCCGAAAGGATAGCATCAATGCTAAAATAGGAGATCAGATCATTATTAAGGAAACTTTAAATGATGTTAACAGATTATATTTATGCAGCCATGAATCGAGCAAAATATGAGATCTTAGAGAATGGGATATTTTATGGAGAAATACCCGACTGTCAGGGAGTTTGGAGTAGTGGTAAAACCTTAGAAGAATGTCGAGAAAATTTACAAGATGCGTTAGAAGGATGGATTATTTTAGGGTTACGTTTAGGTCATCAATTACCGATTTTAGACCAGATTAACTTAAATTTTGAAAACGAGGTTGCTTAATGCCACCATTTTCTGCAATTAAATGGAAAGATTTTGTGCGTTATTTGAAATTAGCTGGTTTTCAAGGGCCATATCCTGGCGGAAAACATCAATATATGATTAAGGATGAAGTCAGGTTAACTATTCCTAATCCCCATCAAGGTGATATTAGTAAAAATTTACTGAGTAGGCTGTTACGTCAGGCGAATATTAGCCGAGATGAATGGGAAAAACTATAGGAAATTGCCATAGATAGTCAGTGAGTGAGGACGCGCATACTGGATTATCACTTAAGGTTAGGAGATCGCTTTCTATTATATCTTCATTCCCTAATCTGTTATCCCCTCAACTATTTTAATTTCTTCTTCTGTTAATCCATATAATTCATAAACTACTTGATCAATTTGTTGTTCTAAGGTATAATTAATTGAAGAATTATTGATTAATTTTGATGCCCAGTTGATGAGTTTATTTTGCTGTTCATGTGTAGAATTTAGGGGAATCGATATCGGTTCTAAATATTTTGTTTTAAAGCGAAAATAACCGCCACGAACAACATTACCTGTATTTGATAAGAAAAACCAAATCAGTTTAGAATTAAGAATCGCTAAAAAATACTCAATTTTTAAATGAACATCTGTTTTTAAAATTAATGCGTAGGTTGTGTCATTATGGAAATAGTTTCCTTCTCGATCTAAACTCATTTTTGTTCCTAAACAGAGATCAGGCGTTAAAATTTTAGGTTGATTTAAGTTAATAATTTGACGAGAATTCCATAAAGCATACCAAGCTGGATATTTCATTTTTGAACTTCCCCGCGTCGATAACCTGTTTTCGTGGGTTTTGAAATATTGATAGGTTAAGGGATAATCTTCAGCTAATTGTTTTTCTGGAATTAATAAAGTTTGATTATTTAATAAAGTATAGGGATAAATTATATAAAGATCAGAAGTTTGATTGTTCCATTTTTCTATATTTTTTCCAGTTAGCAAAGGTTTACATATTTTTTTCTCTAGTTTAACTTGATCATTAAGAGCTTTAGAATAGCCAATAATATATTCTCCTAATTCAATACAATTATACAAATAAAATATATCATTATCTCCTGAGATAATTCCTTGAAAAATTTCTTCAAATATTGTATTAATAGGTTCACCCTTGGTTTTAATCTGATCAATAATTTGATTAATTTTAGAGTTGTTTAAATTCCATGAATCTTGATTGAGTTCTCCATAATTAACCTGATAAAATCTTAAATCTTCTCCAGATTTAAGGATTTTAGGATAAATTTTTATAAATTCCAGTTGTGCATTATTGCGAGAAAAAAAGGTAATACAAGTATAAGTTTTTGCATCTTCAAAAACCAGATGTTCTTCAAAATGAATAATTTTATTAACAAATTGATGCTGTTTTAGATAGTCTCTTGTATGAGTAGCAAAGTCAGCAACTAAATATTTATGGGGAAGAATATAGGAAGAATAAGAATTTTTTTGAGTCATCTGATATAACAGTTCAATAAATAATACATAAATATCATATTTGCCATTAGCTGTAAAATAATGATGATGATAAAAGTCTTTATTAGAAACTTCTTTAAATCCCAGATAAGGAGGATTTCCGATCACCACATCAAACCCCATAAACTTTCCCGTATCATCCAAAACTTTAGGAAACTCAAACCGCCATTCAAACGCATTTTCATAGAGTTTACCGTTTTCAATTTCCTCAATTTCCATCTTTAATTGATCAATTTCATGATTTAACTTAGCAATTTTCTTTAACGCTGGTTTTAAATCTGCATCTAAAGGAAACCGACTAATTAACGAGTTGCCGCATTTAATATTAATATCAATATTCGGTAAAGTTTCTAATTCAGTATAATTACTATCCTTTTTATAATAAGCATTTTTCAACAATTCTATCCATAACCGTAACCGACAAATTTTAACCGAGTTCGGGTTAATATCTACCCCAAACAAACAATTTTCGATCATTGTTTGTTTTTCGTGAAATAAAGTTTCTTGAACCCGTTGACTTTCTCGACTTTTCGGGGTATATTTAAACGGTTGATGATCTTCATCTGTAATAATTAATTCATCATTTTCTACCGTAATTTGATATTCTTTTAATCGCTTTCCGGTTTGATCTTGTAAAATCTTCAAATCATGTTTAATAGCGATCAGTTCGTTTAACGCCGAAACTAAAAAATGTCCTGACCCCACCGCCGGATCACAAATTTTAAGACGGTTAATAATTTGATTCGCTTCCGTTCTATCTTCAATTTTATCATATAAATCATCCAATGTTTGACAATTCCAACCTTTAATTTCATTAAATTTCTGAATAACCGCTTTCCGCAAAGTTTCTCGACACATATACATGGTAATAAAACCTGGGGTAAAATATGACCCATCTTTATAACCGTTAATTTTCTCGAAAATTAATCCTAAAACCGACGCATTAATTAAAGTTTTTTGTTCCTCTTGAATTCCTTCTGACCCTTCACTACTAAAATCATAAGCATCCAGAAACTCAAATAAATAGTGTAGGGTGTTGAGTTCTCCCGTGCGTTTATTTCCGTTACCATCTTTTAAAACCGTTGATGAAAAAATCGGGAGTTTTTCTTCTCTGAGATTACTAATAACAATGGTTTGATGTTCAAGTTCAGTGGGTTCAAACAGGGAACTATTCAAATAAGGAACCTGAGCAAATATTCCTTTTAAATCCGATTTTCGTTCACTAGATTTAACCGCTAAGACTTGGAAAAATAACCGATCTAAATCACCCAAATCATGAATTTTATTTATATTTAAAAAAGCAAAATCAGAATTTCCTTGATGGTAAGTGATTAATTGAGATTCTAATAATTTTAAAAATAGAATCCGGTTGACCCAAGTAATGGATAATTCTAACGCAATATTAAAAAGTTGTTCAGGTTCCGTTTCTCCAAATTGTTCGGGGTTTTCCAGTCGAGAAATTTTATCTAAACTATCGAGTTGTAAAATAGCATTTTCAATCAGTGAACCTGGATTTTGTTTATCTTTAGGTAGACGTTGGATTAGTTTTTTATTCTTTTCTTTGGTTTCAGTTAAACCAATGATATACAGTAATTCACTATAAAACCCTTTGTCTAAAGTATTACTATCATTCGCAATGGGTAATTTTAATAAATGTTGAGGAGACAGTAACTTAAATAAAGCGATTAGTTTTTCATCATCTTCAGGGTTATTATTTCTAACCAATTGTTCATAATCTCGAATATCAAAATAAGTAAATATTAGTTGATTTTTAATAGCTTCAATGGCAGGTTTAGCAATTTCCTTATAGAAAAAATCCGTTGTTTTACCTGTTAATCGCCCAGCTTCAAAATCTTCAAATTGTTGAATCAATTGTTTGTTTTGACAAAAACATTTTTCAAAAGTTTGAGCATCAAAAATAAACCACTCATAAATATTAGTAATAATTAAATATTTAATTTCTAGGTTTTTATTGTTAATTCGTTCTCTTAAAAAATATAAAACCAACTCTTGTAAAGCTTTAACATTCAGGTTTTCAACCTTCACCATTTCAGCTTTGTTTTTAGGTTTCTTAACTTCTAAAATAATTCCAACACTGCTTTTAGAATCTTTTTGATTGTGAATAACCAGATCATTTCGTTCTTTAGTATTAATAAAATAGTTAGGACTATAATAGGTATTTTTAAGAAAATCAGCCATTAGATTTTTATGAAATTCTTCTGACTCCTTTTCATTAATGTGATCAAGCAGATTAATCAAATTAGCTTTAAATTGTTCAATATCGCTCCTGCTAACTTTAACTTTCAGAAACGCTTTATTTAAAGCTTCTCTGGGTTGTCTGGAGTGATTATTCATGATCAAAACCTCAAGCAACAAAGACTGATCATTGTTCCCCGGCTTAACCTTGGGAATGGCTAACAGAGGTGTTACCTCCGAATTAATTCTACATCCCAGAGAAACCGGGTTTCTGCGTTGATATAACTAACTCACCCAGAAACTTGTTGAGAAACCCGGTTTCTGACTCTATATATATAGTAGATTCCACAGTGTAACGAAATATTACAATATTACCGTCATAGAGGTATAGCGTCTTGACATCTGAGAAACTGTTCGTTATCTTGAGATACATACCCGGGTACACAAGTTCACTGTCCTATGCAAAACAAGCAAAAGGTAACTCTCTATCTCCCGCCTGAACTGCACCGCAAACTCAAAATCAAAGCGGCAGTTGAATCAGAACCGATGTCATCCATTGCTGAACGAGCGATTATTTTCTACCTGACTAATCCCGAATTGGTAGATGAAGTGGAGACATCCTACGGACAAACCCACCGGGTTTACGCCTGTCCTGAATGTTCCAGTTCCATTGTCCTCAAGGAAGGGGAATTGACCTCATTAAGAGAGCAACCCAGCTTCCTAGCTGATGATGAACTTCCCGTCCAATCCGTTAGAGATGTTAAATCAACAACGACTCAATCGGGAGAAGAACTGGTTCCCTGTTAAAGACCTAACTTTCGATACTGGCGCCAATCGTGTTCAGCCTCGAATATTAGGATTGATAAACTCTGTAAACGTTACACCGTCTCTACTGGATCGAGGACTATGCAAGAAGAACTTAGTATCTTAATTGAAGCCCGATATCCTCTGATCTACCTCGTCACCTCTGAGGAAGAGCGGTCTGAGCAGGCTATCGCCAAAATCGCACAAGCCAAACGCCAAAGAGAGGTTTATATCTGGACAGTCACTCGTGGCTTAGTCAAATACGATCAAGCGCGAACCGCAGTTCAGTCTAACACCGTATCCCCTCAAGCGGCGATTGAATGGGTGATTCGACATAGAGAGCCTAACGTAAGCGGAAGTATCTATATTTTTAAAGATTTGCATCCCTTCAAAGATTCTCCTGAAGTGACCCGGTGTTTGCGGGATGCGATCGCCAGCTTTAAAGGCACAAACAAGACCATCATCTTGATGTCGCCGATTCAAGCAATCCCCATCGAGCTAGAGAAAGAAGTTGTGGTTCTGGACTTCGCTCTGCCCGATATGAAAGAACTTAATCAAGTCTTAACCGCCCAACTGGAGCAAGCCCGGTCTCGACGTTTAACCACCGAAGGACGAGAAAAACTGCTCAAAGCAGCATTAGGCTTAACCCGTGATGAAGCGGAGAAAGTCTACCGGAAAGCCCAAGTGACCGCCGGACGTCTCACTGAAGAAGAAGTGGATGTTGTTCTCACTGAGAAAAAACAACTGATTCGACGCAATGGTATTTTAGAATACATTGATGTTGATGAAACCATCGATTCAGTAGGCGGTTTAGAAGAACTTAAGCGGTGGCTACACCAACGTTCCAATGCTTTCACTGAACGGGCACGGGAATACGGTCTGCCTCAACCCAAGGGAATGTTAATTTTAGGGATACCCGGATGTGGAAAATCCCTGATTGCCAAAACCACTTCTCGGTTATGGGGATTACCCTTACTCCGATTAGATATGGGTCGGGTGTATGACGGTTCAATGGTGGGACGTTCCGAAGCCAACCTGAGAAACGCCTTAAAAACGGCTGAATCGATTTCCCCGGTGATTCTATTTATCGATGAATTAGATAAATCCTTTGCCGGAAGTGCCGGAAGTGCGGACTCAGATGGCGGAACTTCTAGTCGGATCTTTGGCTCATTCCTCACCTGGATGCAGGAAAAAAGCTCACCTGTATTCGTGATGGCGACAGCCAACCGCGTTGAACGCTTACCCGGAGAATTCCTCAGAAAAGGTCGATTTGATGAAATCTTCTTTGTGGATCTCCCCACCAAAGAAGAACGCCAAGATATTTTCAGAATTCATCTGTCCAAACGCCGTCGGGAAATTGAACGCTTCGATTTAGAGCAACTGTCTACCGTTTCCGAAGGCTTTTCTGGAGCAGAAATTGAGCAAGCCGTAATCGCTTCGATGTACGAGGCCTTTGCTCAAGACCGCGAGTTTACGCAGCTTGATATCATTGCCGCGATTAAGTCCACTTTGCCCTTGTCCAAGACCATGAACGAACAGGTCACCGCACTTCGAGATTGGGCAAGACAGCGTGCACGTCCGGCTGCGTCCTCCGTCGCTGAATATCAGCGCATGGAGTTCTAAAAGCTTACTCCTAGTCCAAATAGGAGATAAGGCTAGTCCCCAAAATAGACTAGCAGTTCCCAAAAAAAAGCCGTCCCCTGATAAAGGCGGCATTGATTCTAACCAAACCGTTGTTGTTTCGTTTTCAGTTCCACGGAGGATACCTAAATGTCTCACTTTAGCACACTGCGTACCAAAATCACCGATTCCGAAATCCTGAAAGCTTCTCTGAGTGATCTCGGCATTAGCACCAAAACCAATGCCGATGTTCGGGGTTACAATGGCCAACGGGTTCGTGCCGACTTGGTTGCAGTCCTCGAAGGCGAATATGATCTGGGCTGGTCTCGCAACAGCGATGGTACCTACGATTTAATTGCTGATCTGTGGGGTGTTGCTAAAAAACACAACCAGACCGAACTGATCAACTCTATCAATCAAAAGTATGCCGTTAACAAGACCTTAGCTGATGTCAAACAGCGCGGTCTGCAAAATGCCAACGTGAAATTAGTCGTCCAAAAATAGTTGGTCACAGCGTTCCCAAGCTTGCGGGTTAACCTTTTTAAATTTGGTTAACCCGTTTTTCTATTTGCAACTCGATCAATATTATGAGATATTTTAGATATATTCAATATAGTGGATCGGTAATCTACTCCTTAATAAACGTAGCAAATTCTCATGCAAACTGAAGCTTTTAGCGAGCTTTTTCCACTATTCAAGGGAGCCAATCCCGAAACATTAGAATGGCTGCTATCCGTTGCTGTCAAACATGAATATCCGGCAAATCGGGCTGTTGTCATGGAAGATGCTTGGGGGAATGCAGTTTATTTTATCGTTTCCGGGTGGGTGAAAGTCCGTCGCTTATCTGGGGATGAAGTCGTAACCTTAGCAATTTTAGGACGGGGAGATTTTTTTGGAGAAATGGCGATTTTAGATGAATCCCCCCGTGCGAATGATGTTATCGCCTTATCGTCAGTCCGATTAATTAGTGTTTCTGCTCAACGCTTTATCCAGACGTTGTTTAAAGATCCGCAACTTCATCATCGAATGTTGCAATTGATGGTACGGCGTTTGCGCCAAACCAACCAACGGTATCAAATTCGTCACCGACCTGCGGCGGTCAAACTGGCGAATACCCTCGTAGAATTAGCTGAAAATTACGGTCAGCCGACTGAAAAAGGGGCAGATATTTTTAATATTCCTTTTCAAGATTTAGCGGATGTTACGGATATTTCCTTAGAAGAAACCAGCAAAATAATGGATAAAATTATGAGTAAAGGTTGGATGAGTATTGATGAAGAACGACAAGTGATTCATTTGCTCAATCTCAAACATTTAAACCATCTTGCCAATCAATAAAGCTAAAATTACATCACTCAACAATAGGGAATAGGGAATAGGGAATCGCAAATTAACACCCTGTTTTCTGTTCCTTATTTCTTAGAAACCCTTATTGTTAATCAAAAAATTATGACGGAAGCTACTCAAATTCATTCGGATGCTCTGACTATGGTTACTCCAACTTTACAATATTGGGTAGGAATGCCTAAACCAGAATCCCATTTATTTGAAATTCGCTTGAAAATTCAAGGCGATTTGCTTTTATCCTCCCCATTAAATTTAAAAATGCCCGTTTGGACTCCAGGGTCATATTTAGTACGGGAATATGCTCGACATTTACAAGATTTTCGGGTCTGCGATTCGGAAGGAAACTTCTTAAAATGGCAGAAAAAAAGTAAAAATCATTGGCAAATTCAATCGAAATCTGCAACAGAAATTTGGGTGTTTTATCGAATTTTTGCTAATGAATTAAGTGTGAGAACGAATCATTTAGATGGATCTCATGGTTATTTTAATGGGGCGGCTTTATTTTTCTATATCCCCGGATGTGAAAAACACCCGATTCAAGTTACGATTGAACCGCCTAAAAATTGGACGGTTAGCACCAGTTTACCGACAGTTCCTCATCAAATTAATACGTTTTATGCACCTGATTTTGATACTTTGGTTGATAGTCCCTTTGAAATTGGAACCCATCGATTATATGAATTTGAAGTGCTGGGAAAACCGCATCAATTAGCAATTTGGGGCGATGGGAATCTTAACCCTGAACGGTTACTGACGGATTTTCAAAAAATTATTACCGTAGAATCAGAATTATTTGATGGATTACCCTATGAACGCTATTTATTTTTATTGCATCTTTCTAATCAAGGGTTTGGCGGTTTAGAACATAAAGATTCTTGTTCATTAATTTATTCTCGATTTGGGTTTCGCAGCAGCGAGAAATATCATCGGTTTATGCAGTTAGTCGCCCATGAATTCTTCCATTTATGGAACGTTAAGCGCATTCGCCCCAAAGCGTTAGAAGTCTTTGATTATGAACAAGAAAATTATACTCCCTCGTTGTGGTTTTCTGAAGGTACAACCAGTTATTATGATATGGTGATTCCCTATCGGGCGGGTATTTTTGATGTTAAAGGCTTTTTGAATGCGATCGCTAAAGATATTACTCGGTTACAAACCATTCCTGGGCGGTTAGTTCAACCCTTAAGCGAGTCGAGTTGGGATACTTGGATTAAATTGTATCGCCGAGAATCCCATAGTGATAATAATCAAATCTCCTATTATTTAAAAGGAGAATTAGTTTCATTTTTACTGGATTTATTAATCCGAGAAAAACACGGAAATCAGCGATCGCTGGATGATGTGATGGGTCAAATGTGGTTAGAATTTGGTCAACCGGAAATTGGCTTTACACCCGAACAATTAGAACAGGTAATAGAATCGATTGCTGATACCTCTTTAACAGATTTCTTCGAGCGTTATTTGTATGGACTAGATGAACTTCCCTACAATCAATATTTAGAACCCTTTGGATTACAATTAATTGCGGAAACCAAGGACGAAACACCCTATTTAGGCTGTAAAGTTGCTACCGAAAAAGGTCGAGAAATCATTAAATTTGTAGAAGTTGGGAGTCCGGCGGAAGCTGCAGGATTAGATATTCATGATGAATTGTTGGCTTTAAATGGATTTAAAGTCACCTCAGATCAATTCAATGACCGCTTAAAAGATTACAAACCTGGAGATACAATAGAATTAACGTTTTTTCATCAAGATTTGTTACGAACTTGTCAAGTTACCTTGACTTCTCCCCGTCCTAATCATTATCAAATCGTTTCTGTTAGCGAACCCACCCCGCAACAAAAACGAAATTTTGAAGGCTGGTTAGGATGTCCTTATCACAACTTATAAGAATTTATGAGATGATAGGGGGAAATATTTCAGAGGTTAAGCGATGGAAGTCCCTCCCCCTCCTTCAATTACACCCCGTCAAATGAATCTATTACGGGTTGTAACCTCGATGGCTTGGTCTGATGGAGAATTAGCAAGAGAAGAAGTTGAGGTGATGTTGAATCAGTTTAGTCGTTTGTTCGCCAAACAGGAACAACAACAGCAACAACTTCAACAAGAATTAAGGGATTATTTAATGCAAAATATCCCCTTAGAAGAGTTAATTCCTAAACTTGAAACCCAAGCTGAACGAGAACTGGTACTGGTTTTAGGATATGAAGTCATCAACTCTAGTTCTCGCACTCCAGAGGAACCTAAAATTAACCCAGAAGAAGCAGTGGCTTATCAAAAATTATTGCAATTACTTAATCTTCCTCCAGAAGTAGTTCAACGTTTAGAAACTGAGATGGATAGTCCCAGCCATTCTAAAGCAGAATTAATTGAAACGATCACCCGTAAATTAGGAGAGTTTATTCAACAATAATCATCAGTAATTCGTAATTCGTAATTCGTAATTCCCTGTTCCCTATTCCCTTTTATCTATACAAATGCTATGAATGACATTGCTAAACAAGCCCATAATGGTCGTGTTGCAGCCATCATTCAAGTAATTAATGAACAAATGACTGATTTAGGGGTAAGCACTCGTGCAGTTTTTACCCATGATGTTTTGCAATTGCTTTGTGAGGCTAACAATCCTGAATCCTTAGACCAATCTATTATTGTTAGTAAAATTCGGGATATTTTAGAATCTATTTCTCCTCGGAATATTCATCGAGTCCGAATTCACAGCCGGATTTTGCAAGAACAACAGTTACTGTGGTTACAAAATATTATCCAAAACCCTGAAGAACAATTGTTGTGGTCAGAAGAGATTATTCTCAGAAAATCTAATTTTTTAACACATTGGTTTAAGCCAAGTTCCTCTCAAAGTTCTATTCCGAATCAACCGATTGTTAATCATTCTTCCTCAACTTTTGTTTCCCAAAAACCTCCATCTCCCCTGAGTTTAATCGTGGGGGTTGGTTTAAGTATTGTTTTAGGATTAATAGGATTTTGGTTATACAGCGAATTACAATTTCAATTATTTAATGCCTTACAATCTAACCGAAAAACTCCGGTTGACGTTTCTCCTTCTCCTGTTCAACCTTTATCGTCAGCAGAACAATTTAGTCAAGGAGTCAAACTTGCCACTGAAGCAGCCGCAGAAGGAAAAGTTGCTGATACCCGTCAGGAATGGCTAGAAATTGCTCAAAAATGGCAGCAAGCCGCCGATTTGATGGCCGCAGTTTCTCCTGATTTTGAACGATATCCAACAGCCCAAAATCGCGCAGCATTATATCGTCGAAATCAAGAACAAGCCCAACAAAAAGCTGATGCTCTGAACAATTAACCATCTTGTAGAGACCTTCCATGGAAGGTCTCTACGTGGGGTTTAGGGGATCATATTATTTCTTTTTTTTTGAAATCACACGAGTGATCCCCTCATAAGCAAGATCAAACTCTGGTCTAAGATTAATGGCTTTTTGGAAATATGTTAGAGCATCTTGGTAATTTCCTTTCTGTTCTAAAGCTTCTCCCCAATGTAAATAAATATCGGGAGAAAGGGAATAAATTTCACAAGCACGTTGATAACAGCAAATAGCTTCATCCCACTTTTGCAACATAGCAAAGGTATGACCTAAAAGGTGATAAGCAATTGGCGATCCAGGGTTAAGAACGCAAGCGCGACGTAAGGCGACAACCGCATTTTCAATATTGCCTTGCTGTCGAAGAGTTTGTCCTAAATTTTGATAAGATTCAAAGGAATCAGGCATAAATTCTTGGGTACGACGATAAGCCGTAATTGCTTCTTCAAATTGACGTTGTTTACTTAAAATTTGTTGTAAGCGAACTTCAATTTCACCTTGGTTTTCTGGGTTCAATTCTAAAGCTTGACGATAAACTGAAATCGCTTCCTCCCATTGATAAAATTGTGCTAAAGCTTGTGCTAATTCATTATATAACTCCGCAGAAGGTGTTTCTAAATCACAAGCTTGACGATAAACTGAAATCGCTTCTTCTAAGTTATGAACTTGAACTAAAGCTTGAGCTAAACGGCGGTGAGATTGAATTGAATTAGGAACTAACTCAACGCATTTGCGATAAACTGTTACCGCTTCTTCCCATTCGTTTTGTGCAGATAATGCTTCTCCTAATTGTTCATAAGCTTCTACAAAATTCGCATTTAGTTCACAAGCTTGACGCAAATTCGTCATCGCTTCTTGCCACAGTTGTTGGTGAATGAATGCTTTTCCTAAATGATAATAAGCTGTCGCTGACTTGGGATTAACCTGACAATACCGACGACTATTTTTAATAATTTCTGACCATTGTTCCTGTTCCTCTAAAATAGCTTGCAAATTCTCGTAAGCTTCAATTAAATTAGGATTAAGTTGACAAGCTCGGCGATAATTTTGGAGGGATTCATCGGTTTGACCCAATTGTTTTTGAAGTTTAGCTAATTCTAAATAACATTCTGACCAATAGGGATTAATTGTTAATGCTTGATGATAAGCTGTAATTGCTTCTTGACCTTGATTGTTGAGTGTTAAAGCCTGACCTAGATAATAATAAATTTCCTCATCATTAGGTTTAAGCGCCAAGGCCTTGTGAAAGCAAGACAAAGCCTCTACAATATTTCCTTGTTGAGTTAGAGCCCTGCCCAAATTCGTGTAAAATTCATAAAAGCTAGAATCGAGGGCGATCGCTTTTTGAAAGCAACTAATGGCTTGATTTCCTTGTCCAGCTTTAAGTTGCAGACTCCCTAAACGGTCATAAAACCAAGGAGAATTCGGATTGAGATCAACCGCTTTTTGGTAAGCTGCGATCGCTTCTTCCAAACTTCCTTGTTGGCTTAGGGCTTCGCCTAAATTATAATAGCACCAAGCCGATGTCGGATTTTCCTCAATGGCTTTCTTGTAACTTTCGATGGCTTTCTCAAATAAGCCGGATCGTAACAGTTGGTTGGCTGTATCAAAAGAGTTAACAGTCATGGTTTTATCGTTGATTGCTCCTACGGCTCCACTGATTAAACAATTTAACACTCAACAGACTCATTCAGAGCGTTTAACTTAAAAAAAGATGATCTAGTCTATAAACTTTAATTTTAATCGAGTTGATTCCTGGTGACAACTGAAGTGTAAATTTTCTTAAAATTGAGCAAATATATGAAAAAAAATATTGTCAATCATCAAAAAATATCTATTGTTTTTGCGGGAAGAAATGATCAGTATGGTGGTGATTTTAAATCTAAATTATTAGCTGCTTGGAAGCGAAATTACACGGAGATGATCACCAGAGGTATAGAAGGCGAATGGATCTTTATTGAATGGAACCCTTTAAATGAAGATTATCTATCTTACACCTTAGCACCCCTTGGGTTTAAATGTTATGTTGTTCCCGCTTCGATCCATCAATCCATTTGTACTAATCCCGACATGAATTTTATGCAGTTTTATGCTAAAAATGTTGGGATTAGAAAAGCTAGTTATCCTTGGGTATTATTAACGAATGCAGATGTTGTCTTTGGAAACGATGTATTAGATTATCTGCAAAATAATACTTTACTAGAAAATATTATCTACAGAGCCGAAAGACGAGATATTAAATCGGGTTTATATACAGCCGATTTTCCAAAAATGCTCGAAAATACTGTCATGTATTATGATAGTTATGGCGGTCAACATTTTGAAAGGGGAGCCGGAGATTTTACATTATATAATAAAAACAGAATTGATTTTGGTCATGATGAAAATATTAAAGATTCTGATATTTATATAGATATTAGGTTCATTTCAAACTACCTAAAAAAACACGAATCTAACTCTAACATTTCACCGGGTTTTAAATTTATCGGAACTGTCTTCAAAGAAGATCATCAGTTAACGTGGAGAAATACTTCCCATTTAGCTAGTTCCCATAAAGGATTGAATAAACGAGAGGAATACCTAACACAAAATATTCCGTATCATCTTCCTGAAAATTGGGGTCTGATTGATTATCCCGTCAAAAAACTCGATGATAATATTGGGTTGCTTCAACCTTTCCCTAAAACGGTTAATATTCAGCTAGATCATCAGCCAATTATTCCTCAATTATCCTCGTCAAATTCTTTGCTAATATCCGCTTCACCCAAATCATTAAAAATAGTTGCTTTACTAACCATTAGAAATGAAGAACGATATTTATCCCGTTGTTTAGAACATTTACGATCCCAAGGGATAGAAGTTTGTGTCATTGATAATGATTCAACGGATCAGTCCTTAGAGATTGCTAAAAGTTTTCTCGGTCGAGGGGTAATTAGAATTGAAAATTTCCCCTATGAAGGAAAATTTGAATTAACTAAGATTTGTCAAAATGAAGAACGATTAGCGTTAGAAATTAATGCAGATTGGTTTATTCATCATGATGCGGATGAAATTCGTCAAGCTCCGCCACCTTATCCAACGCTTTTAGAAGGAATAGAAGATACTGATCGACAAGGTTATAATGCGATCAATTTTGATGAATTTGTGTTTTTACCAACCAGTGAAGCAGAATCCTATGAAGGGAAAGATTATGTTCAGGAAATGCAGTATTATTACTTTTTTGAACCCGATCCACTCCGCCGAATTAACGCTTGGAAAAAAACACCTCATATCAATATTCATAGTAGTGGAGGACATCACGCTTTATTTCCTGAACGTAAAATTTTCCCCATTCCTTTCATTTTGAGACATTATATTATTTTAAGTAAAGATCATGTCATAGAAAAGTATATTAAACGAGTTTATTGTGAATCTGAATTAGCCAAAGGTTGGTCGATAGATCGGGCTACCTTTACTTCAGATAAATTAAATTTTCCTTCAAAATCTGAACTGAAAAGATTAGATACTTCTGGAATTTGGGATCGAACTGAACCTTGGGATAAACATCATTTTTTATTAGGGAAGAAGGAAACTTCCTCTCAACCATTATCTAAACTACAAAGACTAGAAAAAGGTTTAGCTCGATCGCAAGCTTGGTTAGAACAAATCCAAGCTAACTTGAAAGAATAAAACGTTAAAAGGTGCGTGCTGCGAGAGCCGCACCCTACAATAACTAATCTAAAATAGCACCCCGTTGTTTAAGATTAAGTTTTGCTTCTGGGGAAAGTCCGACGACCCTTAAAAATTTAGCATTTTCTACAATAGAATCCGTGAGATAAATACCACTTAAATTAGAACCACTTAAATCAGCATAGGATAAATTAGCTCCTGTTAAATTGGCTCCAATTAAGTTAGCATCTCTCAAATCACTATAACTCAAATCTCGTTCAATCCCGCCGAGGGTGACAATTTCCTGAACCAAACGCCATTTCTCACTGAGTTCAGTGGTTTCATCAATTAAGGTTCCACTTAAATTTGCACCTCTGAGATCGGCTCCCAAGAGGGTAGCACCTTTAAGATCTGCACCAATTAAATTGACTCCCATTAGATTAGCATTAGTTAAAATAGCACGGGTCAGATTAGCATTAATTAATTTAACATTTGTCAGATTTGCTCCTGTTAAATTCGCTCCAATCAATTTGGTATAAATTAAATTTGCTCCTGTTAAATAGGTATTCATTAAATGAGCGCGATTAAGATAAGCACCCACGAATTTAGCCCCATTAAGATAAGCACGACTAAGATCTGAGCCACTTAAATCTGCACCTGTCAAATTAGCATTAATTAAATTAACTTCTGTTAAATCAGCTTCACTCAAATCGGCTTCCTGCAATTCTGCATTAATCAGATTAGCACCACTTAAATCAATACTACTTAAATCAATGCCATTCAGTTGAACGCCAATTAAGATAGCACCTCGAAAATTCCTTTGCCCGTTAGCATATTTTTCGACTAATTGTTTAATGTCCATTCTTTAATATTATGTTTAATTCGTCTTACCCTGACTAGAAACTGAAGTGGGTACGGATACCTGAATCTCCTTATGGATCATCGGAGGACTGTAATTTTTTTCGAGTCCGACGAGCAGAACGCAATAATTTAACCCGGTAAGGATCGGCATCGGTACGCCAGTAGACACGATAACCCTTGATTTGAGCACAATGGTCTTCCAAACATTTTAACCAACCTAGTCGTGTCCGAATCAAACGAAAGTCATCTAATAACCCCCATTTTTCTTCTTGGTCACTGAGTCTAACCAACTGTTGATAGCGGGGATATTCAGGAGTCACTAAGGTTTCTTTGCGATGCAAAATCGGAGGGTTAGGGCCATCATAACCTTGATAGCTAACTTGAAGATCCCGCAGATCAATTTGCATACAAGTGCTGAGGATCGGATGAGGTTCGAGATCGAAATCGGGAGAAAATAAGTAGGAAATTTTCGGAGTTTTGATATGAAACTTAATTAAGTTTGCACCTTCGGGACGGCCAAGGGTTTGACTGGCGCATCCCTCATACAGTCGCAGTAAAGGATCAAGTTTTTCCAAGGCTGAAATATGAATCCAGAGGGAATTGGTTCGTTTTTGACCCACCGGACTATTGTGGCAATGGTTGGCAATAATTTGAGGATCACCTAGAGTATATAACATTAAATCTGCCAAATTACAAGATTTTTTATAACTACCGAATAAACCTTTTATATCATTTTTCATGGGTTCTGAAAGCTGAAACAGTTTAGGACGACGACCGAACCGACTTAAAGCAATATACACCAGTAAATCTTGACGGCGTTTATGGGCAATCATATCCCATTCATCAGGATTAGTCGCTTGTAAAATCAGTTGAAATGCTCGTTTGAGGCTGCCAAATTCTTGTTGAATTGCCTCTGCTTCTGGAAGTTCGGTATCGACAGGTAAACGACCGCGATCGCTCACAAATTGAATCAAAGGTTGTAGTAAGTCTTGATAATCTTCAAACCGTTTAATCTTTAAACGAACTTGAGGGGAAGTTAACCGCGAACGAAACCGAGAAGCTCGAAATTTTTCCGCCTCCATTTCATCTCGAAAAACAATATAAATTCCTAAATCTAAAGGAATTGCATCAACATTCAAGACTTGATCAATATAAACTTTTAATTCTTCTTGCTGATAATATTTCTGAAAAGTATTGCGACTGGTAATCACCCCATCTCCATAAACCATAATTCCTCGTTCTTGAGTATCCACTAAAACTTGAGCCGCAACAATTAACGCTTTTTGGGTTAAATTCCAAGCTTGTATTAATGCTTCCCGTCGTTCTGTTTGACATTCAATCACGTTAATTACATAGCCTAAATTGACAATATCTGATTCAAAACGAGGAGTATGGGGGGAATAATAAGGATCCCATCCCTGACTAGAATATCCCTGTTCTGCTAATCGTTGAATATCTCCTCCATATCCACAACCATAATCAAAAAAAGTCGTCTCTTTTTGAAACAGTTCAGCTTCTAAAGCTAAACGAACCGGACGGGATAACGTTTTCCGAAGAAGTGCGGCGCGATGACGTTCAATTTTAGGAATAAAGGGCAAGGAATCATCCGAATTAAGGGGAAGTAAATTCTCTGGGTCTTCTCGAATTTTCATCACCTGATGATCATGAATTTCTACTTGATGCTTATTTAAGTGTTGTTGCCAACCTTTGCGAGTTCCAATGGTTCGATAGAGCCGAGTTTCTGAGTTGAGTAATTCCGATTCTAAAGCAGAAGATGGAAGGCGACGAGGTTCTAATAATCCTAATAATTCTTCAGTTTGAGTCAGTTTTGTAAATTTTTCATAATGGGGATAATGGGGAGTAACAAAGGTTTCTTTGCGATGTAATATAGGCGGATTATCACTATTAGAATAATCCATAATATTGACTTGTCCGGTCTTAAGATTAACTTGGAAACTTGCCGTCAAAGCGGGATGAGGATCAGCATCAAAGTCAGGGTAAAATAGATAAGAAATTAGGGATTGATTCCTATGAAACTTAATTAAAGTAAAAGGCTTCTGGGGAGGTAAATAAAATCGGCTTAATTGTTCATAAATTCGTAAAAATATATTAATTTCGCATAAAGCTGAACGATGGATATATAAAGCATTTGGGAGTTTTTTTCCAATGTAACTTTGCTGACAACATTGATTAATAAAATTTTGGTTTTGCAGATTTAGTAATAGTTGATCCACAATCAAACCCGTTTGTTGATAACTTCCAAAATAGTTATAGATTTCCTGTTGAATCTCAGGAGAAAAATGATCAAAACATTTTAGACGAGGAGGAATCTGACGTTGTAGAGCCTGTAATGCCAAAGACACCAGTAAATCATTCCCAGTCTGAATCTCACTGTTAGGAGACTTCTGCTGCATAAAAATTTCAGAGATGGTTAAGCATTCCCAAGAAGAACTCTGGGGAGGAAAAACAAGATGATGATAGCTACTCATTCATCTGACCCCGATCAAAACGTAGCGGTTTATTCTGATTTTAAAGCAAGAAACACGAATTAAGAATTAAGAATAATGAAGATGAATCTAAGAAATCTTAAACTATGGCTAATGAATCCCTATTTTCAGGTCAATCTGATTATATCACAATCCCTGAACAACAACATTCAACAATCCGATCTCGGCGTTTACATCAAAGTATAATTTTCCTATTATTAATCGGCTGTATTTTTAGTGGCTTAGGAATTAAACTAGCTCAGTTACAATTAATTCAAGGAAATTATCATCGAGTTCGAGCAGAAAATAATCGTTTACGTTTGATCCCAGTTCCCGCAAAACGAGGTCAAATTTTAGATCGAAATGGTCATTTATTAGCAGGAAGTCAACTGTCTCGTTCGGTGTATTTATGGCCCCAGGAACAATCCCCGGAAGAATGGAAAATTACGGCTCAACAACTTCAATCGATTTTAAATGTTCCGGCTTCAGACATTTTAGAAAAGTTAGAAAAAATCGGTTATCAGTCTCGAATTCCAGTCCGAGTCAGTCCAAATTTATCACCTCAAATGTTTATTGGATTAGCCGAGAAAGTTGAAAATTTACGAGGTGTGGAAGTTCGCGCTGAATCTCGCAGACATTATCCAAACGGCAATTTATTAGCCCATATTTTAGGCTATATTGGAGAAGCAACATTGGAAGAATTAAAAGCTAATCCCGATTATCCAATGGGAATCATGGTTGGAAAAATGGGGATTGAAAGATTAGCGAATTCAAAAATTCAGGGAATTTGGGGGAATCGATTAATTGAAGTTGATGCCAAGGGACAGGAAATTCAAGAATTAGGATTGCAATCTCCTAAACAAGGTGACTCTATTCGATTAACCATTGATTTAGCTTTACAAAAAACAGCCGAAAAAGCCTTAGCGAATCGTCGAGGTGCCGTTGCTGTTTTAGATATTAAAACTGGAGGGATTTTAGCCTTAACCAGTGGCCCAACTTTTGATCCCAATTTATTTACAGATCAAGTCACTTCTCAAGAATGGAAACAACTTCAAACCCCTGAACAACCGTTATTAAATCGAGCCTTACAAGGATATCCCCCCGGCAGTACCTTTAAAATTGTAACGGCAACGGCAGCAATAGAATCCAGAAAATTTTCCCTAACCTCTAAGATAGCAACGTCTTCAGCAATTAAAATCGGTGGAATTTCGTTTCATGAACATGGAAAAAGTTATGGGGTGATAGGATTTAAAGATGCTTTAGCCTTTAGTAGTAACACTTTTTTCTATCAAGCGGGAGTCAAAACAGGCCCAGAAAATATTGCTAAATGGGGTAAAGAATTGGGAATTGCCGGAACCATTAATTTAGATTTATTAGGGTTAGATGGAGCCAATCATGGACAAATTCCGACCCCAAAAGAAAAGGAAAAATTATATGGTGAACCTTGGTATATCGGAGATACTGTTACCATGTCCATTGGTCAAGGTTTAGTGTTAGTAACCCCGTTAGAATTAGCCGTTATGATCGCGACTGTTGCTAATAATGGTTGGCGAGTTCAACCCCATTTATTAATGTCTCAAACGAATACATCTGAAACCAAACCAATTAAAACTAAAATTTCTACATCCACACTTAATCTCATTCGCGCGGGATTAATTGATGTGGTGAAAAAAGGAACCGGACGGGGATTAAATGATGGGACAATTCCTTTAACTGGAGGCAAAACAGGAACAGTTGAAATCCCTGGACAGCCGGATAATTCCATGTATGTCGGGTTTGGGCCAGCCAATCAACCCGAAATTGCGATCGCTGTTGTCGTAGAAGCAGGGGGATATGGGGCTGTTTCCGCAGCACCCATCGCCCATGAAATCTTTAAAACCTATTTTAACAATCAAAAGGTTCCTTCTCGATCTAAACGTTAGATTGAAAACCTTTGAATAGCATAAAGTTTGAAGAAACTGAAATGCAATCTTATCCTTGAATCTTCACGCTTAGGATGGGGAATCAATGAACAGTCATCCTAAGTTATCCCTTTGATTTTTATCCTGTCCTCTTTCCTAGATTATTATTCAATTCGAGTTCAATTTAGCTGAATTGTTAAAGAATTAACAAACTAGAAACAGAACTATTTTGATAGAGCAATTCCCGTGATTCTTGTCGCACTAATCCCTCAATAACAGCTTGTTGCAGTTTAAAAAAGGCATGAAAATCTTCCATACCATATTTAGTATTTTGCAACAGGTTCCGCAATCTCTCTTCCGCTTCTACCGTTAGATAGCCTGTTTCTAAACAACTCTCAACGATTAAGTTAATTGTATTCATTTTACTTTAGATCTCGTTACGGAATTATGAGGTCTTTTGTACAAAATCTGCTTTTATTATCCGTATTTAAACAGAGATATTACATCTTTCTAAAGAAAGATTATTATTTAACTTTGATATTTGCGATTGTCAAAAAACGTGATAAAGACGATTTTAGAATTAAAAAGTTCCTTAAGTACCATCAGGAATCCAGAATTTTGCTTTCGACAGTCTGTTCCCTCAAGTCTTGAAACTCTGGGTCAGTGGGATGACTGTTAAGGAGGTTCTGGATTTTTTGATGTCTTAAACCCTCTACAGAACACTAAAAACGGTATGATTTTATTAATGAATACACTCGATTAATTGCCCGTTTATGCCCTTAAATCGTCGTCAACTTCTATGGTTAAGTAGTCTCAGTGCTTGTAGTGTTGTTGGATTGGGTATTACAAAGCGTTTTTTACCCACCTCTGATGATCCCCCTCATCAAAGTTTTTTAGTGGATTCTGTGATGGCATTAATTCCTAAGCCTAAACCGCTTTTCCGTTTTATTGCCATTGGAGATACAGGAACGGGAAAAAAGGGACAATATGAAGTTGCGAATGCCCTGTTTCGATATTATCAAAAATCTCCTTTTCAAGTCGTAACATTACTCGGAGATAATATTTATCCAGACGGTGAAATTGAGAAAATTAATGAAGTTTTTGAAAAGCCCTATCAATCTTTACTAGAAGCAGGAGTTAAATTTTATGCGTGTTTAGGAAATCATGATATCAGAACGAAAAATGGCAACCGCCAAGTCACTTATCCGTTATTTAATATGCAGGGTCGTTACTATACCTTTCAATATAATCCAGTCCAATTTTTCGTCTTAGATGCTAATGATAATGCAGACTGGGAAAAACAACTGCCTTGGTTAGAAGACCAACTGCGAAATAGTCAATCTCCTTGGAAAATCGTTTATAGTCATTTTCAAATGTATTCCTCTGGTTTATATGGAGTGAATGAACCATTAATTGAGCAGTTAACTCCTTTATTTAAAAAATTTAACGTTCAACTTTATATGAATGGTCATGAACATCATTATGAACGGACAAAACCCATTAAAGGGACTACTTATTTAACAGCAGGAAATGGAGGCGCACCCCTTCGCTCTGTTGAACGTTCAGAATGGACAGCAACCTCTGCTTCAACGTTAGGATTTACCGCCATTGAGGTTTATGAAGATCAAATGGTAATTCGAGCGATTAATACTCAAGATCAAGTATTTGATGAAGGAATTATTAAATTAAATGAAGCACTTTAAGAATTAAAATGCAACTAGGATCATGAATGATTTGGCTATTTATCATCAGGTTTACCGCTTTTTATCAAAGAATATGAAAGGTTTTTAGGGTTTCTTTTCCTTCTTGATGGGTTTCGGTAAACATGAACTGTTGAACTAACAATAAATGATAGCTGTAGATTGACTAAAATTTCAATTCAAGATAAACTGAAATAGGTTACTAAAGTTTGAAGGAATTATTAGTCTGTGACTGTGCAAAAAAATCCCCTAGTTAAACCTTTTTTAAAATGGGCAGGCGGGAAACGACAATTATTACCTGAAATTCGCAAATATCTTCCTAAAAATATAGGGAAAACCACATACTTTGAACCCTTTTTAGGAGGCGGAGCTCTCTTATTTGAGTTACAACCTAAAACAGCAATTGTTAATGATAAAAATAAAGAATTAATCAATTGTTATCAAGTCATTAAAGATTCGGTGGAAGAATTGATTCAAGCTTTACAAAATCATAAACAAAATCACTCTGAAGAATACTATTATCATCTTCGACAATTAGATCGTTTTAAAAAAAAGTATAATCAATTATCTAATATTGAAAAAGCTGCTCGAATTATTTATTTAAACAAAACTTGTTATAATGGATTATTCCGGGTCAATTCTCACGGTTATTTTAATGTTCCTTTTGGTCGTTATAAAAATCCAAATATATTAGATGAGGCGGTATTAAGGGGAGTTAACGATTATTTAAACCAAAAATCAGTAACTTTTTTAAATCGTGATTTCGCTGAAGCGGTTGAAACTGCAAAAAAAGGCGATTTTGTCTATTTTGATCCGCCTTATGATCCCGTTTCTAATACCGCTTCTTTCACTGGATATGATATTAATGGATTTAATCAAGAACAACAAGAACGTTTAAAAAAAGTGGTTGATGACTTAACCGAAAAAGGATGTTATGTGATGTTGAGTAATTCAGCTACAGATTTTATCTTGGATTTGTATAAAGATTATAAGGAAACAATTGTTGTTTCTGCAACCCGCAGTATTAACTCTAATGCTCTTAAACGAGGTAAAATAGATGAGGTTTTAGTTTTAAATTATGTTCCCAAACCTTAAAACACATGAACAACAAAAAAACAGGAAAAAACAATATTGCTTGGGAAACCTTATTTCAACGATATAGCATTTTAGATATTATTGCTAAACAAGGTTATTTTGAAATAGAAGCTACTCAAATTAATGAAGAACGAGAAAGTCGGTTAATGGCTAAGTTTGATCATTCAGATAATTTACCCCAAATTTTTAAGAATAATAAGTTATCCATATTGCCTATTTCTCGTTCAAAATATATTATTGGTTGTTTTGATGCTTACTTGAATGTTAAATATTCTACTGATATAGAACCTATTGATATAGAGTTTCCTTCTTATATAGAAAGTATAGACTATACCCATTTATATTCTGAAGCATCGGCTATCAGTTGTGCATTTAATACAGGAATTATTGACGACTTATTAGGAGAGAAAACATGGTTTACACTTTCTGGAAGGATGTCCTCTGGTTGCTTTAATTTCAAAATTAAAAATTATTTAAACAATCAAAGTTATCCCATTTCAGTCATTAATAGTCAATGCGAAATAGATGGAGGTTTTGAAAGTGAAAATTATTTAATTTTAATCGAAGCTAAGAAATATCAAATTGATGATTTTATAATTAGGCAATTATATTATCCCTATCGTTTATGGTCACAAAAAATTACTAAAAAAGTTATTCCTGTTTTAATGACTTATTCTAACGACATATTCAGCTTTTTTATTTATGAGTTTCAGAATGAATCTGATTATAACTCCATTCGCTTAATTGATCAAAAAAGTTATATTATCGCACCCGAAGAAATTACACAGCAGGATGTTTCCGATATTTTTGAAAGGATCACTTTAATTCCCGAACCAAGTGAACCATTCCCCCAAGCAGATAATTTTGAACGGGTTATTGACTTACTATCCCTTTTAGTAGAAAGAGATTTAACTAAAGATGAAATTACAGAAAATTATCAATTTGATCAGAGACAAACTGGGTATTATACAAATGCAGGTCGATATCTGGGACTGATAGAAAAATACAAAGCTGTTGGTACAGGTGATATAACCTTCCGTTTGACACAGGAAGCAAGAGAAATTTTAAGTAAAAGACAAAAAAATAAATATCTTTCTTTGATCAGGAAAATTTTGGAATACCCCGTTTTCAATACAGTATTTCAATTAAATTTATCTAGGGGAAAAATGCCATCAACAGAAGAAATTTGCGAAATTATATTGTCTTCTCGTGCTGAACTTAGCAACCAGACCCCAGGAAGACGCAAATCTACTGTTAGCAACTGGATTTACTGGATTTTTAAGCAAATCCAAGATTAACAAATAATTTTTAAAGTCGTTCTGTCTTCCTGTTCATGGCTAAAACTAACTAACCTATCTCTATCAATCTTTGAAATTACTATTATTTGCACGACATTGGCAAAACTGCTAGTACATCTAAATACCACCACCAACGTTCAGGACAAATACATTGCTCGTTTCGCCTCTCTGTTAAGTTAATAAAACGGGATAATTCCTGATAGAAACTACTGGCATTCTCAACTAATTGATGATCTGCTTTTGTCAATAAAATTTTTTCTTCTTCAGTGAGTTGAGATTCAATTTCTGTAAGGCGATCGCGAATTTGTAACATTTCTAAATGCTCCGCACCGCTAACATCAGGAAATTCAACACTCACACAATAGTTTTTTAAGAGAGGATTCATATTTCTAACTCCTTAACTAAACCCCGATAGATCAAGATTTCTAACTCTTTAACTGAACCCAGATACCCAAACTTTGAATTAGATAGATATCCTTCTAGGTCATCGGGAGGAAAAGCAGTTTCTAAAACCCCATCTAAGCCAATCATTACTAACCATAGCCGATTCTCCACATTAGCTACCAACGTCGGATAAATCTTTCCTCCATCAACATAACCATAAACATTAGCATCTGGACTGTTAACTATAAAAGTGATGATCCTATTATATTGTTCAAGGGTAGCATCATCGGGCAAATGACCTAAGCGAATCCTTTTGACTAAATGAGAATCTGCTTTTCCCGGTTTCCAAATAATTACCTTTCTAACTTTTCCAATTGCTTCCAAAATATCTATCAATAAAATGAAAGCACCTGTCAGAGTATTAATTATATTAAATGCCATAGATTAATATTTTAAAGGCGGCACCCGGATTTGAACCGGGGATGGAGATTTTGCAGACCTCTGCCTTACCGCTTGGCTATGCCGCCACAACCATGCAATTATTTAATATAGCATAAGTGTTTCAGAAATGGCAAGCTTTTTTCGCCAATTGCTCACAACCCCTTGTAGGGAGGGAACAACCCAAGCATCATACTGAGGATAAACGGGGAGGCGTCGTGTCAGTGTCCAACCTTTGGGGGCTAAAATTGAGCGCAACGTTTGCTCATCTGGGTGTGGATAGTCCGGGTTCACCTCATCACGGGGGCCAATTCCGCCCAAATCTCGCGCCCCTGCATTCAAACAAGCTAATAAAATATCAGGATGGGTCACTAAATTAGGAGGAATTTGTAAGGTAATGTCTGAGGGTAAAATAGAACGAGCGATCGCAATAATATCTGGTAATTGCTGTAAATCAAAACCCTGTCCCAGCCAGATTTGCTGACTTCCTAAACTGTGAGGTTGTAAAATAACTTCTTGAATATTTCCCCATCGTTGATGAACGTTTTTGATAGCCGTTAAAGTTGCTCGCCAGTCTTCAGAAGTTTCTCCAATTCCCAATAATAACCCTGTCGTAAATGGGATTTTTAATTCTCCAGCCCATTCTAACTGTTGTAACCGTAATTCAGGAACTTTACTCGGAGCATAACGATGAACAGTTTCTAATAATTTAGGCGTAATTTGTTCCAGCATTAACCCCATGGAAACATTAACCCATTTTAATTGGGTCATTTCTTCCCAACTTAACGGCCCGACATTGGTATGGGGTAAAAATCCCAAGGATATTGCTAATTCGCATAATTGATAAATTCGATTAAACCAAGGCAAACGTTGAGAACTATTAGGATGAACTTCGCCGCTTAATACTAAAATCTCAATAATTCCTTGATTTTGCAGAAATTTTAGGATTTTTTCAGATTCTTTTAAGCTTAACCAAGGACTTTGACCGATATCAGTTCTAAAATTACAATAGCTACAGCGATTAAAACAGTCATAAGTCGGGACAAGCGTATAAGCGGGACTATAAGTAATATCTGGATTCATAAGTTCTCAAGCCAGAGGTTAGGTTTTCATCGGTTTTTTCTGGAAAAATCATGATATCTTAGACTTATAATAGAATCAGTCGGTGAATTCAATCATCTATCCAGCCTATCTTTGTATGTGACGCTATGCTAACATATCCTACAACCATCAGGTTAGGTGAATTGTTCCCGACATTTTTGGTTCAACCCTTATTCTTTAATCCGATGTCTGAACAAAATTCAATTCTGAGCTATCCCCATACACGGAAATGTGATCAAGTTGATAATTATCATGGTGTAACAATTGCTGATCCCTATCGATGGTTAGAAGATTTAGACTCAGAAGAAACCAAAGCGTGGGTTGAAGCGCAAAACGAAGTCACTTTTGCCTATTTGAATCAAATTCCCGCCAAAGAAACCCTAAAAGAACGCCTAACTCAACTGTGGGATTATGAAAAATATGGTATTCCTTTTAAGGAAGGAAACCGTTATTTTTATTTTAAAAATGATGGGCTACAGAATCAAAGTGTTTTGTATGTTTTAGAATCTTTAGATGCAGAACCTCAAGTTTTATTAGATCCCAATACCTTATCACCCGATGGAACTATTGCATTATCAGGAATGGCAATTAGTGAAGATGGAAATTTTATGGCCTATGGCTTATCCACTTCAGGTTCTGATTGGCAAGAATGGAAAGTTCGAGATATTAATACCCAACAAGATTTATCGGATCATTTAAAATGGGTTAAATTTTCCGGTGCATCTTGGACACATGATCATCAAGGATTTTTCTATAGTCGTTATGATGAACCCCAAGATGGGAAACCATTAGAAGAAATTAACTATTTCCAAAAACTGTATTACCATCGTTTAGGAACTCCTCAATCTGAAGATATTTTAATCTATGAACGTCCTGATCATAAAGAATGGGGATTTAGTGGATTTGTTAGCGAAGATGGGAAATATTTAATCATTTCCGTTTGGATGGGGACAGAAACTAAAAACTTGGTTTTTTATAAAGATTTAACTCAACCTGATTCCTCGGTTATAGAATTAATTTCTGAGTTTGAAGCGAGTTATAGCTTTATTGATTATGAAGGAGAAACCTTTTGGTTTACGACGGATTTAAACGCGCCACGCAGTCGAGTCATTGGAGTTAATATTAAGACCCAAGTTCGCACCGAAGTCATCCCCGAAGCTCCAGAAACCCTCGAATCTGTTAATATTTTAAATAATCAATTTATTGCCGATTATTTAAAAGATGCCCATACTCAAATTAAAATCTTTAATTTAGATGGGTCATTTGTGCGAGAAATTGAATTACCCGGTATTGGTTCTGCGAATGGTTTTGGAGGCAAACGATATGATATCGAAACCTTTTACAGTTTCACCAGTTTTACTATTCCTAATACCATTTATCGATACAATTTGGTAACAGGAGAAACGAGTATCTATCGTCAACCTAATGTTGATTTTAATCCCGATGATTATGAAACTCAACAAATTTTTTATCCGAGTAAAGATGGAACCTTAATTCCAATGTTTATTACGGCGAAAAAAGGAATCGAACTCAATGGAAATAACCCGACGATTTTATATGGCTATGGAGGATTTAATATTTCTCTCACACCTTCATTTTCTATTAGTCGTTTAGTGTGGTTAGAAATGGGAGGAGTTTATGCGATTGCCAATTTACGAGGTGGGGGAGAATACGGAGAAAATTGGCATCAAGCAGGAACAAAACTAAATAAACAAAATGTTTTTGATGACTTTATTGCTGCTGCGGAATGGTTAATTGAAACAGGCTATACTTCAGCCTCCAAATTAGCGATTACCGGAGGAAGTAATGGTGGTTTATTAGTCGGAGCTTGTATGACTCAACGCCCAGATTTATTCGCCGCCGCTTTACCTGCGGTTGGAGTTTTAGATATGCTTCGTTTCCATAAATTTACGATTGGTTGGGCTTGGTGTTCTGATTATGGTTCACCAGAAAATCCCGAAGAATTTCAAACCTTATACGCCTATTCTCCTCTGCATAATTTAAAACCAGGAACTCCCTATCCAGCGACTTTAATTACAACCGCCGATCATGATGATCGAGTAGTTCCGGCCCATAGTTTTAAATTTGCCGCCGCGTTACAAGAAAACCATGTTGGGCAAAATCCTGTATTAATCAGAATTGAAACCAAAGCCGGACATGGTGCAGGAAAACCCACAACTAAAATGATTGAAGAAATTGCCGACCAATTTGCTTTCTTAAAGCGGGTTCTTGATATTAATTAAGTTCATCATCAGTTATCTTTAAAGGGTAGGATAAACCCTCTAAGGGCGGGATAACCCCGCCCCTACGGTTTTTTTGTTAACTTTTTTGAGTATTAGGAGGATTCGATTGAGGTTTATTAATTTCTCCTAAATCGGGTAAAATAATAGAAGATCTTGTATTTTCAGCATCATTTTCCATTAAATGGCTAATCGGTTCTGTTAATTGATTAGGGTTCATAAAAATAACTTTAGAATTCGCACTTTGACTTAACTGTTGATTCGCTTCAACATATTGTTTTGTAATTAAAAATTTTAAGAATTCAGGACTATTCGTTTCTAGTTTTAACGTATCTGCTAATACTTTGATAGATTGAGCTTGTCCTTGAGCTTCGGAAATTTCCGCCTGTTTACGACTTTCAGCAACCCGTTTGCGTTCCATTGCATCTTGTAAAGATTTCGGAGGAGTAATATTTTGAATATCAACTCGAATAATCGTAATTCCCCAGTTTGTGGTTCCTTCTTTTAAGGCTTTCAATAAATCTTCATTAACTTTTTTAATTTTAGCTAATAAATCTTCTAAATTAATTAACCCAATTTCTGCCCGAAGGGTCGTTAAAACTAAATTAGAAATTGCTTCTTTGGTTTTATTGGTTTCAACGTTATAATAAAATTTATGCAAATCTTCAATTTTCCAAAAAACCCCGGCATTAATTTTTAAGGTAATTTGATCTCTTGTCATCACTTCTTGCGTATCAATATCTAATAACCGTTCCCGGTTCGTATCATAATAAACAATTTTTTCCAGCACAGGTACAATAAATTGGAGTCCTGGCTTTAAAGTCCGTTTATATTGTCCTAATCGTTCAACAATCGCTTGATCACTGGTACTAATCACTTTAACAGAGGAATTCAGCATAAAACCAATGATAATCGGAAATAAAATACCCAGAATATACTGGAACATAGGATTTATAATTTATAATATTTATAATTTAGGGGAAGGATTCACACCTATTTTAGCATCATCCCCCTATTTTTAGGGGGATATTTTAAAAATTAGGTTGAAGATTGAATCACACCAGAATGTCCGGTCAGTTCTCCAACAGGTTCAAACCTCCCGCCTAAATATTTAGCCAAGAATTCCTCAGCAATGGCATAAAAATGGAGACGGTTTTCTGGACGAGCAAAACCATGTCCTTCATCGCTATAAACAACATATTCTACAGGCTTACCTGCTTGTTTCATCGCATCAAAAATCTGCTCACTTTCTGCCTGTTTAACACGGGGGTCATTTGCTCCTTGACCAATTAATAACGGTTTTTCAATTCGGTCAACAAAAAATAAAGGCGATCGCGCTTTTAAAAAGTCCGTTTCCGTGTCTAAATTCCCCACTCGATGATAAAAATTCTTGCGAATTGGTTCCCAATAAGGTGGAATACTTTGCATCAATGTAATAATATTACTCGGCCCCACAATATCCACACCACAAGCAAAAACATCAGGGGTAAAGGTTAACCCGACTAACGTAGCATACCCACCATAAGACCCGCCCATAATAGCGATTTTATCCTGCTGGGAAATGCCATTTTCAACTAACCAATTCACCCCATCAATGAGATCTTGGTGCATTTTTCCAGCCCATTCTCGGTTTCCCGCATTTAAAAAAGCTTTTCCATAACCCGTTGAACCTCGGAAATTCACCTGTAAGACCGCGTAACCCCGGTTGGCTAACCATTGAGCTTCCGAGTCATAACCCCAAGCATCCCGCGTCCAGGGGCCCCCATGTACTAACATCACCGTCGGGGCGGGTAGTTCAACACCAACGGGTTTTGTTAAATAACCATGAATGGTTAACCCATCAGAAGCAGTATAACAAATAGGCTCCATTGCCGCTAAAGGTAAGCCTTCTAATTTGGGTTTATTACTAAATAAAAAGCTGTGGGTTTTTGTTGGGCGATCGTAAACATAATAATACACTGGCCCATCATCGGTGACAAAACTAATCAGCCATTTTTCATCCGATAACGTTCGACTAATGCCAAATTCACCCGGACGAATTTGTTTGATCGCTTCAAGATCTGCGACAATACTGTCATCAAGAAT
This sequence comes from Planktothrix sp., assembly GCF_046067725.1. NCBI lineage: Bacteria > Bacillati > Cyanobacteriota > Cyanophyceae > Oscillatoriales > Microcoleaceae > Planktothrix > Planktothrix sp. The sequence continues at coordinate 1,030 of NZ_JBJUDF010000192.1, read as the reverse complement.
CTGCCACTCTTCCTTATCTTTATAAAAAGAAACCGCTTCAATATTTCGCGTCGTCGGATGGGCTAATAATCCCCCAATATCATATTGAGGATCTTCAGCAATTATTGTTTCTTGACGAGTCGATAAATCTAAAGCAATTAACCGTTGTGCATTGGCATCATGGTTACCCACCATATACAAAATTTTACCATCATTAGAAAAGAAAGCCGCCCCGCCTTCTTCATCCGGCCCCCAATGACGTAGATTTTCCCAAGGATGATCCGGTGTTTCTCGATATAATAAATCAAACCCGCCATCATCACTACTGGCACTTGCTGCCCGAATTTTAAATTCAGCATCGGCTGTCCACCCTACAATATTACCCGGATTTTCGGTATGAAAATCAACAGCCCCATTCTTTAAATTCACCTGATAAACATCATAAACCTGCGGATTTATTAGGTTCATTCCTACTAAAATTTGATCAGGGAATTTGTGATCTAAATTAACCACTTGTGCCCGAACACCCTGAAACGGCGTTAAGTCTCGAACCATATTGGTTTTGACATCGACTAAATACAAATGCCAATTTTCATCACCATCAGAGTCCTGAACATACATCAATTGATCCGGGTTATATGTCCAGAAAAAAAATCGAATTCCCCGTTTCGGATCACGGGTTAAAGGATGGGTTTCTTCTTCTCCAACGGTTTTTAACCACACTTGTAAAATATTGTTGTCATCTGGGGCAATATAAGCCAAATATTTACCATCGGGCGATAAACTAGGGCTGGTGCGTTCCGGGTTGCCAAACAACAGATCACGAGGAATTAAAGGCGGCACTTCAGTTGCAGTGGTCATCGTTTATATCTTCAAAACTTAACTTTCTCTATTGTGGCGTCAATATTGACGGTTGACCGTTAACCAACCTCCCCCTCTTCCCCTCTTCCCCCCTGCTCCCTCCAGGGCTGTTTCATTTTCTCCCAAAATTTGTATGACCTCTCCCCCTAACCCCCTCTCCTGCAAGGAGAGGGGGACTAATTATTACTAT
>NZ_JBJUDF010000191.1:0-34789 GCF_046067725.1 Planktothrix sp. | reverse complement strand
ATCGTTAGAGATTATTACGGAGCCATGTTAAAAAGAGGAGAGGTTGCTGCTTTAAATTACAATCCCTTAAATCCGGTGAAGTGGTTAACCTTTCCTTGGGGATGGGAACAAGTTCCTCCCAATTGGTATTTATCCTTAATTTTTGCATTAAGTTTTATCTCTGGAATTACGGCTTTAATTGGATTTAAAACCAATCTAAGTTTAATGGTTTTTGCCATTGGGAGTTTGTTCATCCAGTGTTATATTTACTCTTTTGGATCACATCACCATCCCTACGCTTTACTACTCATTACACTATTTCTATTAGCTTTAAGTCCTGCGGGTGGTGTTCTCTCCTTAGATCATCTTTTGAGGAAACTGCGAACCCATATCAAAAAACAACGATTTACACCCTTTAATATATTAAACAAAGAAAGTGAATTAGCTCGATGGTCATTATTAACCGTTCAGTGGTTGATTGTGATCATTTATTTATCCGCAGCCTTGCACAAATTAGCTTACGGTGATGGATTTTTGGGTACAGATTGGATGAATGGATATACTCTCCAATATTACTTAACCCGGGATGGTTTACGCTGGGGAAGCGATCTCGGAGTTTGGTTAGGTCAATTCTACATTGTCGGAGTCGTGTTTGCTTGGATTGCAGTTATTTTTGAAGGAACATTCTTTTTAGCGGTCATTTTTCCCCAGTTAGTTTGGGTCTATATTCCATCAGGAATTGCATTTCATACAGGAATTTATTTAGCACAACGAGCACCATTTTTTGGATTGATGGTGTTATATTGTGTGTTTATTCCTTGGACTAAGTTGATTCAAACCTTCACTCGTCGTCAACAGAATTCTTCTCAATTTCCTAAACCGGAAATTCTCTACGATGGTCTATGTCCTTTGTGCATTCGTTCGATGACGGTGTTGTGTTATTTTGATTGGTTTCAACGGTTAAATTATACTCCGGTTGAAGAAGAATGGACGAGTATTCAAAAGACTCATCCTGATCTTTCTTTAGATGCTTGTTTAGCAGAAATGCACCTAATTTTACCCAATGGATCGGTGCGAAAAGGCTTTTTTGCATTCCGCGAAATTGTGCGCTATTTACCTCCCCTATGGCCGTTATTAATCCTACTTTATTTTCCGGGATCTTCCAGCGTAGGGCCCAAAATTTATACCTTTGTCGCTTCTAACCGGAAACGGTTGACTCGGTGCAGTTTTGAGAGTTGTTCTTCCAAATAAATTAAAAGGAAAATCATGAAAAAAAAATTGGTTTTTGTCTTTAAATTTTTACTCTTGTTTTATTTAACTTTGGAAATCATTCTATGGAGTCCTAATGTACAATGGGCTGCACTAAATCTTACCCCCCAAACCTTAGCCCAAACCCAACAACCTCAAAGTAAAACCCCAGGATTAAAATTAGAAAAAGTCGGGACAGAAGCCGTTTATTTTACCTATCAGGGAAAACCATTATTATCCTTTGGAGGACTCTCAGATTTTATTTTTTATGCGGCTCCTGATGCCTATAATTATAAACAATGGGCAGATTGGGCTGCTAAACATGGGATGAATCATTTAAGAGCTTATCCGCCTTTTAGCTGGAAATATATTGAAAAATTTACTGAAGATAATGGCGGTTCTCTCAAAAATGTGTTATTTCCCTATCAAGAAACAAAACCAGGAAGCCGACAGTTTGATTTAACTCAATTTAATGACGCTTATTGGAAACGGTTTCGAGAACAAGTTGAATATTTACAATCAAAGGGAATTATTATTCATTTGTTAATGATGAATGGTTGGCAAATGAATGATAATGAAAAAGATTGGGGCGGGCATTTTTTTAATCCTAATAATAATATCAATAGCTTCACTGATCACTTAGAAGATAATCGTTTAAAATTTTATCAGTCTGTTGCCGATAACGAAACGGAATTAATTCAGGTTCAAAAAGCTTGGTTCCGAAAATTAGTTGAAGTCACCGCAGATTTAGATAATGTTTATTATGATTTAGTTCATGAAATTGCTGAAAATCATGAAGATTGGGGAAAAGTTAAGCCTTGGATTGATGAAATGTCAACAACAGTTCGTGATCGCTTCCGCGAACTACAACCGCAAAAACAGATTATTTTAGCAATGGATACAGGGGGGTTAAGTCGTTCTGAAAGAGATTGGATTTTTAGCCGTCCTTATTTTGATTTGCTGATTTATGGAAAAGATCATAGCTTTGAACAAGCTAAAAATTGGCGAATTCAATATAAAAAACCTTATATTCCTCAAGAATCCTGGGACGATAATGAGACTAAATATGGCTATCGCGAACCTAAATTCAGAATTCCCACTCGCAAATATATGTGGAAATTTATGATGGCAAAATGTCAACAGATGGATCTCTATATTAAACCGAGAATTAAACAACAAAAACCAGGATATGATCATAATTATAATCCCAATGGATGGAACCCCTTTGAACAAGATGCTTTAGTTTTACGAGAGTTTTGGAACCGTTTAACCGATTATCCGAATTTATGGTTTAATGGAGAATTAAACGCTGAAATCGAATCCCATCGTTATGTTTTGTCTTCTCCCCAAGAAGCGATCGCTTATTTATCTTCAAAAACTGGAAAACAAGAGATTAACTTTCCTGAACAAACCATCTCCTTGAAAAATTTATTGTTAACCGATGGAAGGTATCAAGTCGATCTGTTTAAACCGGATCAAGGTGTTATTTCTAGTTCTAAACTTGAAGTTAGACAAGGGAAAACAGAGGTTCAATTACCAGCCTTTACAGATGATATTGCGATTCATTTTTATCAAGGAACCCTGCTTCCGCCTCTTTCTAACTCCCAAACTCAACCCAATTACTTAATCTATGGACTCGGTACAATGGTTTTAGGAGGAATTATCACAATGGTTTTAATCCATTTCAGGGGATAATTCAGGATAGATTAATTTGTTGATAAAATCGCCATGACTCGATTTAGACTCTCTCAACAACACTTAAATTTATTGTCGTTGTGTCCCCGTAAGTTTCAATATACTTATTTAGATCAATTGGTTTCCCCCGTCTCTCCAGATGATGAAGAACGCATCGCTTGGGGAAATCAATTTCACCTGTTGATGCAGCAACATGAGTTAGGATTACCTGTGGAGGTGTTACTCAATGAAGATACAGAATTAAAACGCTGTTATACTGAATTTATCAAGGTTGCATCGGATATTTTGACGTTAAATGCTGACGCTTCAAACTCGATCTTTAGACAAGCCGAACATGATCGAATTTTAAATTTTAAAGATGATTTATTAGTGGTTGTTTATGATTTAATTAAAGCTGAAAAACAACAAGCACAAATTTTTGATTGGAAAACCTACCCTCGTCCCCAAAATCGCCATCTTTTAGAACAAAATTGGCAAACTCGATTATATCTTTATGTTTTAGTTGAAACCAGTCAATATTTACCCGAACAAGTTTCCATGACCTATTGGTTTGTTAAATCGCCTCAAAAACAACCGCCTCAATCTTTATATTTTCCCTATACTCAACAACAACATCAAAAAACTTACGAAGATTTAACCCAACTTATTGATCAATTTCATCATGATTTAAACCTTTATCAACAAGGTCAACCTTTTCCTCAAGTTGATCTTGAGCAAGGATATTGTAAATCTTGCCAATTTGCTATCCGTTGTCAACGGGTTCCTGATGAACTTTCGGTTAATGAACTTATTGATTCAGAGAATCTATATAATATTGATCAAATTCAAGAAGTTAAAATTCCTTAATTTATGTGGCAAACCCAACCTCAATTCGACCTTCCTGAGTGGATCATTCCCCTCATTCAAGAGTACGCCCCTAAAATTTCAGGACAATATATTGCTCAATTATTACTGGCTAGGGATATTAATTCTCCTCAAAAATTAGTCGGTTTTTTAAATTCTAACTATTATCAACCTGGCAGTCCTTTTGAATTTGGACTAGAAATGGAACGAGCCATTGATCGATTAGTTTTAGCTCGAAATCGCCAAGAAAAGGTTGTTATTTGGGGAGATTTTGATGCCGATGGGATTACGGCAACGGCTGTATTATGGGATGGATTAGGACAATTTTTTAACCCAGAAAATCAGCAATTATCTTATTATATCCCCAATCGTTTAACAGAATCTCATGGTTTAAATTGTCATGGAATTGAAGAATTATATCAACAAGGATGTCAGTTAATTGTTACCTGTGATACGGGAAGTACAAACTTAAAAGAAATTGAATATGCTAATCAATTCGGGATTGATATTATAGTGACAGATCATCATACCCTCCTCGAAGAAAGACCCCCTGTTATTGCCATTATCAATCCGCGTTATTTATCCCCAGAACATCCTTTATATCATTTATCAGGGGTGGCTGTTGCTTATAAATTAATCGAAGCATTCTATCAGACCTTACCAGATATTCCTCAACGTCCTTTAGAAGATTTATTAGATTTAGTCGCCATTGGTTTAATTGCAGATTTAGTTCAACTGAAAGGAGATTGTCGATATTTAGCACAATTAGGAATTGAAAAATTACAACAACAATTAAAGAAACCTACACGCCCAGGGGTAGCTAAACTGTTAGAATTATGTAAACGAACGGGCGATCGCCCCACTGATATTTCCTTTGGTCTTGGCCCTAGAATTAATGCGGTAAGCCGCATTTATGGCGATGCTAAATTTTGTGTTGAACTGTTAACCAGTCGCGATCAAAAACGCTGTCAAAAACTCGCTTTAGAAACTGAATTAGCTAATACTCGCCGCAAAGCATTACAACAAGATGTTACCCGTGATGTGATGGCGAAATTAAGAAAAATAGATTTATCAACCACCCAAGTTATTGTCTTATCCGATGCTCAATGGCCAGGAGGCGTTTTAGGTTTAGTGGCGGGTCAAGTGGCGCAAACCTACGGAAGACCGACCATTTTATTAACCACTGAAGGAACCATTAATTTATCAGCGTATCAGGAAGAATTCAGCCATCATTCAGATTTAAAATTAGCCAGAGGTTCTGCACGTTCTGTGAATCAAATTGATCTCTATGAATTAGTTAAAAGCCAAGCTCACCTTTTAGATCGATTTGGGGGTCATCCTTTTGCCGCTGGGTTAAGTTTACCCGTCGAAAATATACCGATATTTACTGATGCGATTAATCGCGAAATGCGAGAAAAATTAGAATCAAATTTAGAAGAAATTGGGCAACGAAGGATTTTAGTGGATTTAGTGTGTACTGTGGCTGAATTAGGAGGGGATTTATTTCAAGAATTAAAACTTTTAGAACCCTGTGGAATGGGAAATCCGGTTCCTAAACTTTTAATTCAAAATTGTTGGTTTACTAATACTTGGAATACGAAAGAAAAAGATCTTCGAGGGCAAAAAGTTGAATATATTAAAACCACCTTTGAACTGTGGGATGAGTCTACCTCAACAGGATTTCCGGGGGTTTGGTGGGGACATTATCAAGATGAATTACCAGAGGAACGCTGTGATATTATTGTAGAATTAGATTTTAATACTTTTAAAAAACAATATGAAATTCGTTTATTAGAATTACGTTCTGCGGAGACTAAAACGTCCATCTCCTCCATTCATTTAGTCGATAACTTAATTTTAGATTATCGTTATCAAAATTTAGATGATCCTGGTACGGAAGGGGTAAATTCTCCGCTACAAACTCCATTAATCCTCAAAGATTGTCCGACTTGTTGGGAAGAATTAAACGCTTGGTTTCGACGCGCTTATGCTCAAAAACAATCCTTAGCGATCGCTTATACTTTACCTCAATTATTACCCCCGGAAAAAACGTGGCAAGATTTAATTGGAATTGCGAAATATCTGAGCCGTACCCATGAACCTGTCACTCGTCAACAATTAAGATCGGCACTGCATATTGGAGATATTCCTTTAAAAGTAGGTTTTGATGCTTTAAAATGCTTAGGATTTAAAATTGAATATCGAGATTATGCTTTTTATATCAGTTGGCAGCATTCATCAGATTTGAATTCCTCTGAAACCTTGTCCCCATTAATTAAAAGGTTCTTAACAATGGTTCAAGAAGAACAATTTCGGCGACAATATTTTTATCAAGTTCCAATATCAACCTTAGAATCTATGGCTATTCAATTGATCAGAAATGAAACCTTTTAAAAATTGCTATTCTATCTAATTTCCTGTAGGGGCTTGTGTCCCGCCTTGCCCTTACCGATATAACCCATCAAAATCAAGAATAAAACTTAACTTTTATATAGTCATCAATCCCAGAAATAAAAACATCTAAATCCGACTCATTCGTTGCATCACCCCGCGCCCTTGAACCAAAAACTTTGATCTCCAAAATCGGAACAACCTTTTGTAAGCGCTGATAAAAAGCTAAAGAAACTTGGCGATCAACTTCTAACATCATCGCTAACTTCTCTCCCTAAAGTTTCGGGATTTTTAACAATTTCTACTCTCTCGTCTTTAATCAACTGATTATAAAGTATGCTAGAATGAGTTCATGAGCAAGTTAGCCACAATGGTTGTTTGTCCACAGTGTCATTTTGAAAATCCCAATTTCAATAAGTTTTGTCAACGCTGTGGTAGTTCTTTGACCCAGAAATATTGTCATGAATGTGGAACAACGGTTCCGTTTAATGTCGTAGAATGTCATAACTGTGGAACAGTCACCGGAACTCTTTATCTAGCTGTGATTTCTCGTGGGTTGTTCACGACTGCTTCATCGCACGACACCACCCCATCCTTTAATAACGACCATTTACAGGGAGCAAGTACATCCTCAGACAGTTCCTCTGAATCGAGTTTAGATCGGATTGATACCGAACCCCCAGCCACCTCTGACACCTCGGAGTCAGACCCACAGGAATTTCAAACTCAACCCTTAGAAGAAATTTTTTCCGAAACTGACTTAGAATCAATTACGATTCCCCCTGAAGATGTACTCAGTTTTCCTCAACAAAGCCCACCAGAACCCTTAGAACAGCCTGTGGGAGCTTATTTAGACCTGCAAGACCGTTATCAACTTTTAGACCTCCTCCCAGCCTTAAAACCGGGGGAAACCGTCACCGTCAAAGTGTTAGATACTCAACCGTTGCAGATTTCTCCCTTAAAAGCATTACAAGAAAGCACCTCCACACCTTCAGATGCTGAAGTTGAAGCGTTTATTATTCCGGCGGCGCAACCTTATTTTGCCTTAGCGTCCCAAACTCCTAGCTATTTTCCCCGATTACAAGATGCTTGGAAATCGGAATTTTATAATATTATTTTACTCGAAAATTTTTCGGATTTTCCACAACTTTCGGAAGTTTGGAGTCATCGAGATACTCTCCCTCAACAAATTGTTTATTGGTTAGGAGATTTAGTTCAACTTTGGGAAATCTTAGCACCTTGGGGATGTCGCCAAAGTTTATTAGAACTTGAAAATTTACGCATTTTGGATCAAAATTCTAAACAGTTGTGTTTACAAAAACTGTATTTTGATTCGCCCAATTCTATCTTCAATTTATCCGATTTAGGGCAATTATGGCATGAATTATTTCAAAAATCCCAACGCACGTTAGTGGGTTCCTTAACAGAAATTTTGCGAGATTTAATGGAAGGAAAGATCCAAACTGTTGAGGAACTACAAAAGGCATTAACCGGGGTTTTGGATGAAATTAATTGTCCTGATCTACAAGCAAGTTTTATCCCAGAATCTCAACCGAGTATTAATCAGTCTCCTACCCTAATTCTCGGCGAAAAGTTAATCCAAATCGAAGCGGTTGGACGCACGGATGTCGGACGTCAACGGGATCATAATGAAGACTGTTTTGGCATGGAAACTCGGATTAAAATTGAAGAAACTCCCCAAGAAAAAATCCACTCCGTTTGGGGTTTATATATTCTTTGTGATGGCATGGGAGGACACGCAAGCGGAGAAGTGGCGAGTCAAATGGCCGTTGATACATTAAAACATTATTTCCAAACTCAGTCTTTTGAGGAATTACCCACAGAAGAAATTCTACACGAGGCAATTTTAAAAGCGAATGAAGCGATTTATAACGAGAATCAAAAAGGAGTGCGTTCCGGTAGTGGTCGTATGGGAACAACCTTAGTTATGGCGGTGGTGGTGAATCATCAAGTTGCTGTTGCCCATGTAGGAGATAGTCGCTTATATCGTTTAACTCGTCAACACGGCTTACAACAAATTACCCTGGATCATGAAGTTGGACAACGAGAAATTCAACGGGGAATTGACCCAGAACTTGCTTATTCTCGTCACGATGCCTATCAATTAACTCAAGCATTAGGCCCTAGAGAAGCACAATTTATTCACCCGGATATTCAATATTTAGAGATGGAGGAAGATACGGTTTTAATTCTGGCATCCGATGGTCTCACGGATCATAATTTATTAGAAACTTTTCGTGAAACGCAACTTGATTCCTTACTCAATCCTGAAACGGATTTAGCCACAGCAACGGACAATTTAATTGCTCTGGCTAATCAATATAATGGTCACGATAATATTACGGCTATTGTAATTCGAGCTTGGGTTTAATCCGAGGAACATTCCTAAACAGGACGCACCCACCGTTAACTCTTAACCGCCAACCGAAACCCATGTTAACTCTAAGATGGTTAAACGCGCCACAAAACACCCCCTTACAACAATGGACATTTGCAGAGCAAACCCCTATCCGTATTGGACGGGCCCCCGATAATCAGGTTGTGATTGTTGATCCGTTAGTGTCCCGCTATCATCTGGAATTACATCCACCTCATGATGAGGCCCAAAGTTCCCCTTGGTTATTGATCAGTAAGGGTAGTAACGGAACTTTTGTCAATGGCATACTTACCACTCAAGGGTTAGTGGCAGATGGAGCTTGCATTGAATTAGCTAAAAATGGCCCGTTATTACAAGTGAAACTGCAAGCGACGGTAATTTCCATTGCTAACCCTTCCCCTCCCTGCAATCATGAAGGAAATGGGACGGGAAATTTATTTTGTATTCATTGCGGATTTCCGATTCAGGTTGAACGTACCATCCGACAGTATCAAGTATTGAGAACCATTGGACGGGGGGGGATGGGAACAACAACTTTAGCCTGGGACTCTACAACGGCTAAATCTGCTGTACCTGTGGTCGTTGTTCTCAAAGAAATGAATACAGATATGGCACAAATTGCCAAAGCTCAAGAATTATTTGAACGAGAAGCTCGTACCCTCAAAGCCTTAAACCATCCAGGGATTCCCCAGTTTTACGACTTTTTTGTAGAAGAAGGTAAAAAATATTTAGTGATGGAAATGATCCATGGCACGGATCTCGAACATTACATCCATCAACGGGGGCCAGTGATTCCCCAACAAGCCATTCAGTGGATGATGCAAACCTGTGAGGTGTTGAACTATATTCACTCACTGGTTCCACCTTTGATCCACCGAGATATCAAACCTGCCAATTTGCTGTTACGACGCCGAGATCAACGGATTGTGGTCTTAGACTTTGGAGCCGTTAAGGAAATCGGAACACCACCCGGAACCCGAATTGGTGCCGAAGGATACAGCGCTCCAGAGCAAGATCGAGGAAAGCCCCTGACTCAATCGGATTTGTATGCGATCGGTACAACGTTAATTTTTTTACTAACAGCCGAAAGCCCCCTTAAATTTTTGGGGAAACAGGGGAATAGTCATGGTTTTAACCTTGATTCTGTTCCTACTATTACCCCTCAACTGCGAAAAGTTATTGAACGAGCGACTGAATACCGACCGAAAGATCGATATCCAACAGCCGTAGATTTATCTCAAGCTTTAGCTCATTGCCTAAATTGATCAAAGGGTGAGGAATCATAACGCAAAGGAAGGGGAAAGGGCAATGAACTAACTGCTTATAAAGAGAAATACAAAACTTAAAACAGTAGAGGGTTAAAGGGTGAATTCGTCATTGAGTAAAAGATCGACCGAAATTCGAGAAGGTTTTGAACAATCGGTTTCTACTCTTCGTCTTCATCCCATGCTTCAACGGCTAATAACTCGCTGATGGGATCTTGCATGGAGAAACCAAATTCCAACAATTCCTGTTTCCAAAATTTCCATTCATCGCCATAGAGAAGGGCAATTTTCCACAGACTATCGGAAGGTTTGATAATGTTAGACTTGACCAGGGAATGCACCTGACGTTGAAACTTATCCATCGGGTGTATAACCTTTTGGCTCATAATACCTCTTAAATTGTTCTAATTCTAGGGTGTTAACGCTTTCCCACCTGAACGTTTTTCCTTTGCATAGATGGTCGATGCTGATTAAAGCAACTTCCTCGATCCTAAATATAGCATAAGCTTTGAAAAATGTAATCTTTTTTTACCCAAATTCAGGGCTGATTTTAGGATAGAAACAGAAACTCCTCTGTTTCCTATCCTCTGAGTGTTTTGATCTCAATTGATTTAGGGGGAAGTTCGGGTTTCCACCCTAAATGTTGATCTCGCTTCTGTTGTCAGAGGCTTAGAATCTTCCCAAAGTCCATTCACCCCATCAGTCCGAGGACGATTCAGATTACGGCTTGGAGAAATTCCATTGTTCACAATCCTTGATCAAGATTTGGGCAAGAATCAGATCCAGAAACAGGACTCAAATCTAACTCTGAAGCTTATCATAGTTAAGAGAAGGAGAAACTGTAATCCCCATATAGACAGATTCAAGGGACGGTCTTTTTAACCTAATCTGTCGTAGCCACTCACCCTATCCATACAGGGGGACATTCTAAAATCTTAGGTGTCGCTGAACAATAATACCGTTAATGCGGTATTAATGCTCTGAAATTGAGGCTTCACCTTGAATTTAGGTCAATTCCAGGGGGTTGCACAAGCGTTTTTTATGAATTGTTCAATGTCCAATTCATACTATGTTGGTATAGTACCTTGAATTCTACTGAATGATTGTTACTTTTTTTGTAGCGTCTTTTTGGAAAATTGTAACCATTTTTTTTGATCACGGGTTCAAGGGAATGTTCGTTTCACAGATGATTCAATGGGTCATTGATCAATAATCCGTATCTGTAATACATAATAGCCAGATTTGATAGTTTCGCTTATCAACTCCAAACCAAGTCACATCCCAGGCAACATCAGCAAACCACTCTGTCCAGGGTTCTTGAGTAATATACATCTGAATTTCATCATAGCGATCTTGAAATAAGGCGTCGCAAAATTTCGTTCCTAAAGTTTTGGCTTGTTTGGCAGTTCCTTTAAATTTTTCATAGGCACCCCCCAAGACTAAAATTTCTGCTAATTCTCCATCTAAGGTAAAGGCACTGGTATCTTCTGTTAAATCTAAAGATGTTGTTAAGGGAGTTTCAATTTCTAAAGCTGATAAACTTTCCATCACCGGAGGTAAGGTGACAAATTGTTCAAAAAAATTAATTTCATTGAGTAAATTTCGGGAACCAAACCACTCTAAGACTAAGTGGGGAGACAACTGAAACCCGGCAAATTCTGCACCTCCATTCAGATGGACTTTTCTTAACTCTTCTAACATCACATTAATAGCCGGATCTTTAAAAGGCACTGATACCACGTCCAATTCGTCCCACATTTCTTCTATTTCTTCTTCAGAGGGACGATATTGATCTCGATTTAGGATTAACATTAACCCTGATCTCCAACTCACAAGATTTCTTCTGGATTTTACTATAATTTCGATAAACTTACAAGCTGGTTTTAAAAATATATTATAAAAATTAATAAAATTTTTTGGAATTTAAGGGCATTTATCCTGATATTTTGATCAATAAAAATTCCGTTTTTAGAAAGCGGTTTTCTGCCAGAAACCCAGTTTATAAGATTGCGATCGCTTTACTTTTCTCGTTGCTAGGTAGAACCCATCGATTTCATAGTAATACTTATTAAGAGAATTAAAAATGGTAAATGTTTGATAGCGATTATTATCAGAACGGTTATAATATCGGCTTAAATAATCCATCGCAAATTCTTTAAATCGAGCAACAGTAAAAGTATCTTTATCAACCAACAAAAGATCATCATCACCAGTTAAAGGATAAAAATTATCACTCATGGGGCTTAACCTCAAAAGCAAAGCTGTTCTAAAATTATACTAAATTTAGCTAAAAATCTATAAAACGCAGTTTCTTAACTATCCCAGAAACAGAAACCGGGTTTCTTCGAGAAACCGGGTTTCTATAGGGTTTCTAATTGTACAATCAAAAACTGAAGCATCAATTCGAGAACAAAAAACCGTGAAAATTCTAGTAGTTGGAAATGGGGGACGGGAACACGCCATTGCTTGGACATTACTCCAGTCACCCAACGTTGAACAAGTGTTTTGTACCCCTGGAAATGGCGGAACTGCCACCCTCAAAGGCTGCCAAAATTATCCGATTTCCGTAGAAGATTTTGCCGGGATCAAAACTTTAGTGGAACATCAGGGAATATCCTTAGTCGTTGTTGGGCCAGAATTACCCCTTGCCCTGGGAATTACGGATTATTTACAACAACACAACATTAAAGTATTCGGCCCCAACCAAGCCGGAGCGCAACTGGAAGCCAGTAAAGCTTGGTCAAAAGCCTTCATGGAAGAGGCTGGCATCCCTACGGCTCAGGCTGCGGTTTTTACCGATGCACAGACCGCTAAAGCTTATGTTAAAACGGCCCCAATTGTGGTGAAAGCCGATGGGTTAGCGGCGGGAAAAGGTGTCACCGTTGCCACAACCGTTGAAATGGCCCATGCCGCCATTGATCAGATTTTTGCAGGAGAATTTGGCCAGGATAACTTACGGGTTGTGGTGGAAGACTTCTTAACCGGACAGGAAGCCTCCGTATTAGCTCTGACCGATGGCCTAACCATTCGGCCATTAGTTCCAGCCCAAGACCATAAACAAGCCGGAGAAGGAGATACAGGCCCCAATACCGGGGGAATGGGAGCTTATGCCCCAACTCCCATTGTTCCCCCTGAACTGATGCCGCGTGTGCAACAGCAGGTCTTAGAACCCACCCTAGCCACCTTGCGCCAACGGGGAATAGATTATCGAGGGGTGGTCTATGCTGGGTTGATGATTTCCCCTGAAGGTGACATCAAGGTTTTGGAATTTAACTGTCGGTTTGGCGACCCGGAAACCCAAGGAGTTCTAGCTTTATTAGAAACCCCCTTAGATGAAGTCCTACTCGCCTGTTGTGAACAACGCTTAGAACAGGTTCCTCTTCAGTGGAAATCTGGGGTTTCTGTGTGTGTGGTGTTAGCTTCTGGGGGTTATCCCGGTTCCTATGAAAAAGGCAAAGTCATCACTGGAATTGAACAGGCAGAAGCATCCGGGGCGATGGTTTTTCATGCAGGAACCAAACTCCAAGACGGCCAAATTCTGAGTGATGGGGGACGAGTTTTAGGGGTGACAGCCATTGCACCCACCTTTAAAGAAGCGATCGCCGAAACCTACAAAGCTGTTGATTGTATTGACTTTGAAGGACTCTACTGTCGTCGAGATATTGGGTTTAGAGTTGAGGGTTAACCCTGATCAGTTGTACGGGCGGGGTTCCCCTGCCCCTACTCCAGCCCTGATTGATTACGATACGACTGATCACTGATAACTGCTGTTAGGATATATAGTGTTGTTAACAAAACTTAATGGTATCGGGGGACAAAACTCTGTGGAGACACAGATAAATATGGTATATCGACCAATTAAGAATTATGGCTCAATTGTCGATGAACTCACAGTTACCCCGCAACCGTCAACCCTCTAATCGTCGTGAGATGCTGAGACTCCTCAAACAAATCGGTGACATTATTGGCAAATGGTGGTCAGAGTTTACCCTGCAAACTCGGTTAATGGCAGGGGCGACCCTGGTGGTTTCTTTATTGATGAGTAGTTTAACCTTTTGGGCTGTTAACACGATTCAGGAAGATGCTCGATTGAATGATACCCGTTATGGTCGAGATTTAGGGTTACTTTTAGCCGCCAATGTTGCTCCTTTGATTGCGGAAGAAAAACGGGATGAAGTTGCCCGATTTTCGCGGCAATTTTACACCAGTACCTCTAGTGTTCGTTATATGTTATATGCGGATCAAGCGGGAGAAATTTATCTCGGTTTACCTTTTTCTGATTCGGGGGTACAAAATTCCTTAACTCTGCGGCGACGGATGCAATTACCGGATAATTTTTTAGCCCATGTGGAGTCAGGAGATTTTGCCGATTTACCGATGGTAAGGCAACATTTAACACCAGCCGGAGAAGTGACGGATGTTTTTGTTCCGTTGCTACATAATGGTCAGTATTTAGGAATTTTAGCCATTGGAATTAATCCGAATCCGACCGTTGTGGTGTCTTCAAATTTAACCCGTGATGTCACCTTAGCGGTATTTGTCTCAATTTGGGTGATGGTGATTTTAGGGGCGGTTTTTAATGCGTTAACCATTACTCAACCGATTAAAGAATTAGTCCAGGGCGTTAAAAATATTACGGCTGGAAATTTTAAGCAACGGGTGGATTTACCCTTTGGGGGAGAATTAGGTGAATTAATATCCAGCTTTAATGAAATGGCAGAACGTCTAGAAAGTTTTGAAGAACAAAATATTGAAGAATTGATGGCTGAAAAAGCCAAGTTAGAAACCTTAGTTTCCACCATTGCAGACGGGGCAGTTTTAATTGATGCTGAATTAAATTTAATGTTAGTAAACCCGACGGCGCGACGTTTATTTTGCTGGGAAGGTAAAACGGTCATTGGTCATAATGTTATTAACTTTTTGCCAAGTTTAGTGGCAGAACAATTATCTCAACCGTTACAAAATATTGCCTGTGGAACGTTAGAAGGCGGTGAGTTTCGCTGTTCCTTGGGAGAACCCACGAATCGGACTTTAAGAATTTTATTAACAACGGTTTTATTACATAAATCTCCTGGGTCTGAACCTCTGTGCCATAGTTGTATTAATGATCAAAATAATACTTGTGAATTACCCGAACGTCCTGATGTTCAGGAATGTACGTTATATGACTATGATATGATGGCAACCCATATCGAAGAAGAGAATTATCGAGATAGTTTAAAAGGAATTGCTATGACAATTCAGGATATTACTCGTGAAGTAGAATTAAATGATGCTAAAAGTCAATTTATTAGTAATGTTTCCCATGAATTAAGAACCCCTTTATTTAATATTAAATCGTTTATTGAAACCTTGCATGATTATGGCGAAGATTTAACCGAAGAGGAACGTCAGGAATTTTTAGCAACGGCGAACCATGAAACCGATCGCTTAACTCGTTTAGTCAATGATGTGTTAGATTTATCTCGGTTAGAATCCTGCCGGATCTATCATTTTGAACCTGTTGATATGGCAGCAGTCGTTGAACAAACCTTGAGAACCTATCAACTGAATGCTAAGGATAAAGGGATTGAACTGAGTCGAGAAATTGAACCGGATTTACCTTCGGTGTTAGGACACTATGATTTATTGTTGCAAGTTTTAACTAATTTAGTCGGTAATTCTCTGAAATTTACCTCTTCAGGAGGACGGGTCATTATTCGGGTTTATCTATTAGAAGAAGAAGACCTCAAAACCGATCAAGAAGTTGAAGAAATTGAAAAAGGCGGTTGGATTTTTTCGCCTCCTCCCCCTCGTCCGGTAGATTTGCATTTAGTCGAAAATCAACCTAAAATTCGCTATATTCGCACGGAAGTTTCTGATACGGGAACCGGAATAGCACCGGAAGATCAACAAGCTGTTTTTACCCGTTTCTTCCGAGTCGAAAATCGAGTTCATACATTAGAAGGAACCGGATTAGGGTTATCGATTGTTAAAAATATTCTTGAAAAACATCGCAGTCAAGTCCATTTAATTAGTGAGTTAGGTGTAGGAACAACCTTCTGGTTTGATTTAGCCGTTGCTCAGGAAGAAACCCAATCTCCCGCTTTCAGTAATGATGTTTTGATGGATGAAAAATCTATCTCAATTTCTAAAGTGTAGCCGGGAAAATCCTACATCTATATTCACAGTTGACCGTTGGAGATTGAGGGAATGGGTCACGGGTCAATTGTGCTGGACACGGTGCTCTTAGCACAAATTGAAGTTCCTGAGTTGCCTGATCCTCAAATATTACGTTAAATTTAGTTAAGATTATGAATAACAAAACGCGATGGCTCCGCCCAGCCGAAGGCTATCGCAGTCCACCCGTACTACTGTTGTATAGCAGGGAACAGGGAACCGGCAGAAAAAGACAGGTACAACCCTGCTTTGCTGCATGAATCTTTGTCACAAATCGTGCTGGCGCGACTGTTCTCAATTCAATCTTCCATCACTTAAGGCAACGCAGTTTATGAAGACATCATGGAAAACAATACTCCTTTGGACGTTACCCGCTTTAGTCATCGGGTTTTTTGTCTGGCAAGGAGCTTTTGCCACCGCCCCCGCAGAATTTGGTAAAAACACCGCCAGCACCCGCATGAGCTATGGTCGTTTCTTAGATTATTTACAGGCGGGTCGGGTGACCAATGTGGAACTTTATGATGGCGGTCGCACGGCAATTGTTGATGCGGTTGATCCCCAACTGGATAACCGGATTCAACGGTTGCGCGTGGACTTGCCGAATAATGCCCCAGAACTGATCGCCCGCTTAAGAGAGTCCCAAATTAGCTTTGATAGCCATCCCCCTCGCAATGATGGGGCTTTATGGGGACTGGTGGGAAATTTGATCTTCCCGATTTTATTAATTGCAGGTTTATTCTTCCTCTTCCGTCGGTCTAATAATGTTCCGGGTGGCCCAGGTCAAGCCATGAACTTTGGCAAGTCCAAAGCTCGGTTTCAAATGGAAGCCAAAACCGGAGTGCTGTTTGATGATGTCGCTGGGGTAGAAGAAGCCAAAGAAGAATTACAAGAGGTGGTCACGTTCCTGAAAAAACCCGAACGCTTTACCGCCGTTGGGGCGAGAATTCCTAAAGGAGTCTTATTAGTGGGCCCCCCAGGAACTGGGAAAACCTTATTAGCCAAAGCCATCGCCGGGGAAGCGGGTGTACCCTTCTTCAGTATCTCCGGTTCGGAATTTGTAGAAATGTTTGTCGGGGTCGGTGCGTCCCGCGTTCGTGACTTGTTCAAGAAAGCCAAAGAAACTGCTCCCTGTATTGTCTTTATTGATGAAATTGATGCTGTCGGTCGTCAACGGGGTGCGGGAATTGGTGGCGGAAACGATGAACGGGAACAAACCCTGAACCAATTGTTAACCGAAATGGATGGGTTTGAAGGTAATACCGGAATTATTATTATTGCCGCTACCAACCGTCCTGATGTTCTCGACTCCGCTTTACTGCGTCCGGGTCGTTTTGACCGTCAAATTACCGTTGATGCGCCGGATATTAAAGGCCGTTTAGCGGTGTTAGAAGTTCATGCTCGGAATAAGAAAATTTCTGAGGAAGTTTCCTTAGAAGCGATCGCCCGTCGAACTCCTGGGTTTACCGGGGCTGACTTAGCCAACCTACTCAACGAAGCCGCGATTTTAACGGCCCGTCGTCGCAAAGAAGGCATCACCATGTTAGAAATTGATGATGCGGTGGATCGGGTGATTGCCGGGATGGAAGGAACCCCCTTAATTGACGGCAAGAGCAAACGATTAATTGCTTATCATGAAGTCGGTCATGCCATCGTCGGAACCCTGCTTAAAGACCATGATCCGGTGCAGAAAGTCACGTTAATTCCCAGGGGTCAAGCCCAAGGGTTAACTTGGTTTACCCCGGATGAAGATCAAGGGTTAATCTCTCGTTCTCAAATTTTAGCCCGGATTACGGGAGCCTTGGGAGGACGAGCCGCCGAAGATGTGATTTTTGGGGATGCGGAAGTCACGACGGGTGCAGGTGGAGACTTGCAACAGGTGGCTGGTATGGCCCGTCAGATGGTGACTCGTTACGGAATGTCTGATTTAGGCCCGTTATCGTTAGAATCTCAACAGGAAGTTTTCTTAGGTCGAGACTTTGCGACTCGCACGGAATATTCTAATGAAATTGCTTCTCGCATTGATGCTCAAATTCGCACTATTGCCGAACATTGTTATCAGCAAGCTTGTCAAATGATTCGGGATAACCGCGAAGTTATTGATCGGTTAGTGGATCTTTTAATTGAGAAAGAAACCCTAGATGGTGATGAATTCCGGCAAATTGTGGCTGAGTACACAGAAGTACCTGAAAAAGAACGGTTTGCTATGGTTTTCTAATTTTAATTTCAGTCAGTTTTAACCATAAATTAACGAGGGTCAAGCAATGCTTACCCTTGTTTTTTATCCAACCGTAGTAAGCCCTTCAAAGCTTAATTTCTGAGGCGTTCACGCCTCACTACGAAGTTTAATTTTTTAGGGAGGAAACTAACGATAAATATCTTTACGGTGGAGAAATCGGGCAAAAGTAACCGTTTCGCCATCAAAATAAAAACCGATTCGATAGTCCCCAACCCTAAGCCGATAGGCATTGTCATCGCCTTTTAATTTTTTCAGGTTAATAATTGTCTGTCAATCAGTAAGATTTGGTATTTCTTCAAAAGCGATCACCTTGATTTGATCAAATACAGGCGTACTTTTCAGAGCTTTTAAATCTTTCAGAAAACTGGGTAAATATTCGATATTCATTCTTTTTCCAGTTCTGTCAATGCTTCCTGTAAACTGAGTGGCTGTTCATGTTTTACCTCAGCCATAGCAAGCAGAAGTCCTCGATCTTCAAGTGCGTCAAGAAGATATTGATAGTCAGTATAATTGAGTATGACTTGACTAATGTTACCTTCAGCATCAAAGACCAATTCTTTAGCAAGGGGATAGTCTTCTATTTTCATAAATTTTTAGGTTTAGATGCGTCAGAAAAAGTTGATAATCCGTTGTTGCACTGAGCGTGCATAGACTACATCCAAGCACAACAACTCTACCATATAATTTGTTGATCATTGCCTCAATGTTAACCCAGAACATCCTAAATTAACAACAAAACCATATTATTATGATGATGATGGGTTGAAAAATAACAATAACATGATAACTCAAGCAGAATATCGGCAACGACGGGAACAATTAATGGCGAAGATGCAGCAGGGAACCGCTATTTTTAGAAGTTCACCGATGGCTGTAATGCACAATGATGTTGAATATAATTTTCGCCAAGATAGTGATTTTTTCTATTTAACCGGGTTTAATGAACCGAATGCGGTTGCGGTTTTAGCTCCCCATCATCCAGAACATCGATATGTGTTATTTGTGCAACCGAAAGACCCGGAAAAAGAAACTTGGTCAGGTTATATTACCGGAGTTGAAAAAGCCAAAGAACTGTATGGAGCCGATGAAGTTTATCCGATTAATGAATTAGATGAAAAATTACCCCAATATTTACAAAAAGCCGAACGGATTTATTATCGCTTAGGACGGGATGAAAAATTCAATGAAACAATTTTAAAACATTGGCAACGGCTATTAAGAGTTTATCCTAAACAGGGCACGGGGCCCATTGCCATTGAAGATGTTTGTACGATTTTACATCCGATGCGCTTAATTAAAAGTGAGGCGGAATTAGTGTTAATGCGGAAAGCCACAGAAATATCTGTAAAAGCCCATAACCACGCCTTAGAATTGGCTCAACCCGGACGATATGAATATGAAATTCAAGCGGAAATTGAGCATATTTTTGGCTTAAATGGGGGAACGATTGCTTATCCTTCGATTGTAGCATCAGGTAAAAATTCCTGCATTTTGCATTATGTTGAAAACAACTGTCAAATGCAAGACCATGATTTACTGTTAATTGATGCCGGATGTTGTTATCAATATTATAATGGAGATATTACCCGAACTTTTCCCGTTGGGGGGAAATTTACACCCGAACAAAAGATTATTTATGAACTGGTTTTGAAAGCTCAATTAGCCGCTATTGAACAAGTGAAACCTGGAAATCCTTATAAAAATACCCATGATACGGCGGTACGAGTTTTAGTGGAAGGGTTAATCAGTTTAGGATTATTAGTAGGGGATATTGAGGAGATTATTAAAGAAGAGAAATATAAACCGTTTTATATGCACCGAACCGGACATTGGTTAGGGTTAGATGTGCATGATGTAGGGGTGTATCAATGGGGTGAAAATCCACAACCTTTACAACCCGGACAGGTGTTAACTATTGAACCGGGAATTTATATTTCTCCTAATATTAAACTGGTGGAAGGACAACCAGAAGTCCCTGACTGTTGGCGAGGAATTGGAGTGAGAATTGAAGATGATGTTTTAGTCACTTCTGAAGGGTATGAAGTGTTAACCGCAGGGGTTCCTAAATCAGTGGAAGCAATGGAACGTTAAACAGTAGAGACGTTCTATTGAACGTCTCTATTTCACTGATGGTAAACGACCTAAACAGAGAACTTTTTTCTTTCCTGTTCCCTGCTATAGATTTTATTAAGTTGCTTGACCAAATCCAGTTATAATAACAACGTCTATATCGGATCAGATTAACATTAATTAAAATTTAACAAATCTTAATTTTTTATGACTCATATTTTGATACTATACTCTTCTTTAGGGGCTGGACATAATAGTGCAGCTAAAGCCTTAAATCAAGCGTTTTCCCATTTTACTGATGTCACCGTTACCGTAGAAGATGCTTTAGATTATGCCAGTTCTATTTATCGTAATGCTGTTACGAGTATTTATAAACAATTAAGCGAAAAAGCTCCTCAAATTTATCGTGCTTATTATGAAGGAACGGATTTAGAAGATTTAGAACGCTCCTTAGAATTAAATATTGTTACAGCTAAATTAGAACGAGTTTTTTTTAGAAAATTGCGGCGTTTTATTGAAAAAGTTAACCCCGATGCCATTGTTTGTGTGCAACAAATACCGAGCCGTTTGCTACAATTATTAGAAGAAGAAGAACGAATTTCAAAACCCCATTATGTCGTCATTACTGATGTCATTGCTCATAGTAGTTGGATTAATAAAGAAGTCGATGGTTATTATTTACCTAACGATTTAACTGCTGATTTCATGATTAAACGAGGAGTTAATCCTGAAATTCTTCATGTTACCGGAATTCCGATTAAATTGGAGATATTAGAACCTAAATCTCAAGTAGAAATACGGGAACGTCATGACCTACCAACCCACAAACCTGTTGTTACAATATTTGGAGGCGGGTTACATTATAAACGGGTACGTTTGATGGTTTCTCAACTGATAGATAATCTACAATCAGGAACGTTAATTGTAGCAGCCGGACGTAATGAACAACTGTTAGATTCGTTAACAGAATTAGACTCTACCCCAGATATCGAATTACGAAAATTAGGATTAATTGATTATGTCGATGATTTAGCGGTGGCGAGTGATTTAGTGATTACTAAAGCCGGAGGATTAATTGTTAGTGAAGTGTTAGCACGAGGAACACCGATGATTATTGTTGATCCGTTTCCGGGTCAAGAAGAATGGAATGCAGATTTAATCGTCGCCGCAGGGGCGGGAGTTCAGTTAAGATTACCGGAAATGGTGACTCCTTGTGTAAAGTTTTTGTTAAACCATTCTGAACGTTTATCCCAAATGCAAACGGCTGCGTTAGAATTAGGTGAACCTCGTGCGGCTCTCAATATTGCTGAACATATTCTATCACAAATTAAACATTAATTTGTCATATAAAATTATTGCCAAAAGGAGTTAGAATTTTGAGTTCTAAAAGTAACTTTTTATGGGGCGTTGCTACGTCTGGTTATCAAAGTGAAGGGGGATATAATGGGATTGGACAACCCCAAAATAACTGGTCAGACAGTGAACAAAAAGGCAAAGTCATGCGAACAGGAAACGCTTCTGACTTTTGGACACGCTACCCGGAAGATTTTGATCAATGTCAAAAATTAGGCTTAAATTCTTTCCGCCTGAGTTTAGAATGGAGTCGCATTCAACCAACAACCACCCCGGAAATTTCTCCCGCCCCCAATTATGATTTTCAGGTCTTAGATGACTATGCAGAACGCATTGCAGCTTGTCGTCAATATGGCTTAGAACCCATTGTCACTTTACATCATTTTACCCATCCCGCTTGGTTAGGGATTGATGCTTGGTTATCTTCAGAAACCATCGATTGTTTTATTGATTATGTAACCGTTACCGTTACCCATATTAATCAACGTTTAATCGATTATTACCAACAACCTCCGATTCATTGGTATATTACGATTAATGAACCGAATATTTTAGTTTTAAACACTTATTTAAGCGGTCAATTTCCCTCTGGAAATTTTACGGGAATTTTACCGGTTTGGAAAGCTTATAATCATTTATTAGCGGCTCATATTCGCGCCTATAATGCGATTCATGATATTTATGAACAGCAAGGCTGGAATAAACCTTGGGTGACTTTAAACACCTATTGTAGTGATTTATATTGGTCAGAAAAAGTAATTTGGGATTTGTTGGATGTCCAGAGAAATCAAGTTAAAGCAAAGGAAATCAGAAATTATGTTTATGCTCAAGCTAAACATTTAGAAACAGCTTTACGTCGAGCATCTTTACCCTTTCGCAAAGATATTCCTTATCAATTGGGACGGTTAGTTCGTTGGATGGGAAATCGTATTGGTCATCGAACCTTTGATATTAAACATTTAGACTATTATTGGCAAGAATTAATCAGGTCTCCGCGTCAAAAAGTCTATGATTATCTTGCGATTGATTATTATGATCCCTTTATTGCTCATAGCTTCCGTTTACCCTCTTTTTCTGACTTTGAATTTAAAACGAAAGGCATTAGAAATTGGTTAATGAGTGGAATTACGAGTAAATGGTGGGACTGGCGAGCGCTCCCTGAAGGATTATCATTTTTCTGTAAATATTATACTCAGGAATATCACCTCCCGATTTTAATTGCTGAAAATGGTATGGCGTTACGTCGAAAACCTGATAATAGTATTGCAACTCTTCGTTCTGACCAACTGCGTCGCAGTCAATTTTTAGAAGTCCATCTGCGTCAAATTCAACAGTTATTAAAGGAAAATATTCCGATTTTGGGATATATGCACTGGTCATTAACGGATAATTATGAATGGGGGTCTTATACGCCTAGATTTGGGTTATTTAGTATTGATTTTCATCGCGGAACCGAACGGGAAATTGAAGATCATTTAGGTGATCGCCCATCGGAAACCTATGCTAGATTAATTAAAGAAATTCAAAAAAGTTTGTTATTCTAAGTGATTTCATATCGTTCAGAATAACACAAAGGCATTGTTTATTAACCCATGATGCTAGACTGATAGAAGAGACTTAAAGATTGCCAAATTAAATTGCACAACTCAGAGTTTAAATTAAAGAAGTTTTTCTCAGAAAAATCCAGAAATTTTTTGGGTTATTCTCTATCTTTTAAAAAACTATGAATAATCGATTAATCAGTTTTGATTTAATGAGATGTGTGGCAATCTTTATCATTCTTTTTCATCATTTACCTAGCTATTTATATGATGCTTATAATATTGCTTTTATCGACAGAGATATTGATTTATTACACCATTTTTACGAATTAAATCGATATTTAGGTTTAGGGCTGTTTACATTTCTAACGGGATATTTATTAAACAGAAAAAAAGAACGCTTTAAAAATCCAGAATCTGCTTTTAAGTTTTTAAAGAAAAAAATAATCAGAATTTTTCCTCTTTATTATTTAGCATTAATCGCTTTTATTTATATTTATCAACTGTTTTCACCGCTAACAATAGCCATTCATCTTGTCGGATTACAATTACTATTTGCTTCTCCCACCTTCCAACCGATCATCACTTTATGGTTTATTGGTTTAATTTTTATTTATTACTGCTTATTTATAGCCATAAATTATCAAAATTTATCTAAATTTTATCGGATACTAATTATTATTTTATTTCCCTTAATAATCGGAATCTTAAGAATGGGTTTTAAAATAACAGATTTCAGGTTAATTTTATACTACGGGGTTTTTATGTTTGGGATATTCTGTGCAGAAGTCAATTTTTTTGAGCAACATCTATGGCACAAAATTAGTTTTTTAATTCCTATTTTGTTTATCCTAGTATTCTCCATTAATTTTAAAGTTGAAACCGAATATGGATTAACTAAAATCAATCTAGGATTAAGTTATCTATTAATTAATCTCCTTGAATTATTCTTTATTTTATTTATTTATAAAATTAGCCATTTAATACCAATCAATCACTTATCCCGAAAATTAATTGAATTAATTTCTTATTGTTCCTATTGTATGTTTCTATTCCATCGTCCCCTATGGTTTGTAATCAAGAATATCCTGCAACAAACCCTAGAAATTCACAATTTTTATCTAATGACAGCCCTATTAGTTATCCTGGGTATTCCAATCTTGGTTGTTGGCTCCTATTATTTACAGAATTTTTACGATAAATATATTATAAAACTAGGCGATCGCCTTAACTAATTGGAGGACGACTTCTCCAGTTTAATATGATATCAAAAAAGGTGGGCAATGCCCACCCTTGCGATTATGATTGAGTTTCAGAGTTTAAATTGACTTTGACAACACGATGAATCACTTCAGGTGCTTTCGGTAATGTAACGGTTAAAATTCCATCGGTGTATTCAGCTTTAACTTCTGTTTGCACAATAGCTTCACGAAGGGAAACCACCCGACGAAATTGACCCGCAGGAAACTCAGAATGAGTAATTTTGTGATCTTCAGGAAGTTCAATATTAAGAGTTTTACCAGAAATAGCAACCCCATTTTTTGCGACTTCAATATCTAATTCATTTTTATCTAAATTGGGGATAATAGCCCGGATAATATATTGTTCTGGGGTTTCTTCCAGTTCTACCGCAG
This sequence comes from Planktothrix sp., assembly GCF_046067725.1. Taxonomy (NCBI): domain Bacteria; kingdom Bacillati; phylum Cyanobacteriota; class Cyanophyceae; order Oscillatoriales; family Microcoleaceae; genus Planktothrix; species Planktothrix sp. The sequence goes on along the minus strand of NZ_JBJUDF010000191.1, from coordinate 9,977 downwards.
GAGTCCAGTCTGTCGCCACTTGAGTTTGAGTTAATTCATCTAAGACTTGATCAACTTGACGTTGAATGTTTTCAATTTCTGCAAAACCGGGGAAAGAAAAACGAGTTAACAGCATCATTAGTGTTCTCCTTTGAGATTGTTTAGGTTTTTGTTTAGGAATTCCTTTGCTTTACATCTCTCATGATGGGTTATTTCTTCAGAATCTAAAATGGAAAAAACCGTACTCTCATGTCGTACTTTCCTAACTCAAGAGTCAACCGTCAACTAACTTCCTAACTCTTTTGACCGTTGAGTGGCGGCTTTGACCGCTTCAATTAAGGCTGAACGAAATCCCGCTTTTTCCAGTTGAGAAACTCCGGCGATGGTGGTTCCCCCTGGACTGGTAACACGATCTTTGAGTTCGGCTGGATGTAAGTTAGATTCGCAGAGGAGTTGAGCCGTTCCCAATACCGTTGATAATGCTAACTTAGAAGCAATGGGGCGAGGAAGTCCAGCCGCAACTCCACCATCAGCTAACGCTTCAATTAAAATCGCCACATAAGCGGGGCCAGAACCCGATAATCCAGTGACGGCATCCATTAAAGCCTCTGACACCTCTACCACGTCTCCAACGGCTTGAAAAATGCGTCTGGTGAGATCTAAATGGGGGGGGTGCACCAATTTTCCAGCAGCGATTGCACTCACACCCGCCCCAACGGTTGCGGGAGTATTAGGCATAATTCTAATCACCGGATGTTTCGGAAAAGCTGTTTCTAATTTATTGAGAGGAACTCCTGCCAAAATTGATAAAACGACCGTATCGGTTCCTAAGGTCACACCTCCGACTAATTCCGTTGCGATCGCTTCAAAAATTTGGGGTTTAATCGCTAATAAAAGAGCTTCCGTTGCTTGAGTTGTTTCCTGATTATTAGCAGTTACAATAACTCCATACTGTTGCGTTAAACTATTGCGACGCTCTTGTTGAGGTTCACTAATAATGATTTCAGACGGTTGATAAATCTGAGCAGAAATTAAGCGGGAGATGAGAGCTTCTCCCATCACCCCGCCACCAATCACACCTAATTTAAACATAAATCAAACTTTTAACATTAAACCATGAATATTGATGCAATGGAACAAGGAACAGAGAACAGAGGGAAAAATAGGGAACAGGAAAAAGTGATGAGCCACCCGATCAATGATTTGTAGCCAACATTTAAGGATGAAATATAAAATAATTCTGGGGTCTCAGGAGAAGTAAACAAAGTTTCGGATCTCAGTTTTCAGGTTTTAGGTTTTAGATTTCAAACATTTCTCCATCTCCCCCTACTCCTCTTCTCCCCTGCCCTTCTTCTCCTCTTCTCCTCTTCTCCTCTTCTCCCCCTGCTAATTTACTGAATAGCCTGGGCGCGTTCCGGTTGCCATACGGGGGCTGTTGGAGCCGCCATGCGGGGGTTCCGGGCTTGAGGAATACCCTCATGAACAACGCCACCGCCTTGAGTTCTGACTTGAACACAACTGGGGGTAAACAGGAAAATGCTTTCACCGATGCGTTCTTGATGACCATCGAGGGCGAAGGTTCCACCCGCTACAAAGTCAACGGCTCTTTGAGCTTGATCGGGATCCATTAACGTTAAATTTAAAACGACAGATTTGCGTTCTTTGAGGGCGCGAATGGCTGCGGGCATTTCTTCAAAGGTGCGAGGTTCCATCACCACCACTTCAGAAATTCCATTCAGAGCACCAGGCATTCCGATAACATTATTCATGGTTGATCCCATTCCAACTTCAGACATTACACCACCAGCCATAGATCCAACGGTTCGTTGTGAACGACGAGATGTACGAGGTTCTTCTGCCACTGCCTGTTGAGGGGCAGGTTGTTCCTGTGGGGGGGGATAGTTACCGGGATAGCGATCCCCTTCCATCTCATCGTATTCGTAATCGTATTCTACAGAGTCATTGAACCCTACAAAATCTTTTAGTCTAGTAAAAAGTCTGTTCACGGTCTAGTCTCCAGTACGACTTTAGAATCTTAACTCAACTGCCACGACAGCTAAATTGAGGGTGTTGGCTATATTGAATTTTTGTAAGACTTGCCTATTTTACAGTAAGTTTTTAGTTTAATTCCTCCTCTGTCCAAAAATGATTCGTCCTAGTCGGATCATGGTAGCACCTTTTTGAATAGCTAGAGAATAATCCTCGGACATCCCCATTGATAATTCTTGCATCTCAATATTAGTCCAATTCTGATGTTGAATTGTTTCTGCTAACTCACGGGTACGTGCAAAGACATCCAGGGTTTCTGACTCGCTTAACCCTAAAGGGGGAATGGTCATTAAGCCTTTAATTTTAAGGTTCTGACATTCGTTTAATTGAGGTAATTCTGCCAACAGTTCGGGGATAGTCCAGCCAAACTTATTTGGATCGGGTAAGATCTTAACTTGAAGGCAAACTTGAGGCTGACAACCTAATTCTGCCGCTAAGTGATCTAAACGTAAAGCTAACTTTAGACTATCAACGGATTGAATCCATTGAAATAATTCTAATGCTTTTGCGGCTTTATTCGATTGTAAATGACCAATTAAATGCCAAGTAATATCGGTAAGATCTTGTAATTGAGGTTGTTTTTCTGTCGCTTCCTGCACTCGATTTTCGGCAAAATCTCGAATTCCGGCTTGATAGGCAATTCGCATCGCTTCAACGGAAACGGTTTTTGTGACCGCAATTAACCGTACAGACTCAGGAAGAGAGGCACGAATTTTAATAATTTGTTCTGTGATTAAATCAATCATCATCGTTTTTTTATCAATTTACGGTTGTCTATCAATGGTCAACAGTCAACCCTGAACAGACACCGATCAGAATTATTGAAACGTATTGTGATGGACTTCTTGGAGTTTTTTATATTCCTCGGCTTGTCCGGTTCTGCGGAGCATTCTTAAGCGAATTTCCACTAAAAGTTTTGCATCAGAGCGACTAATCGGTTCAAATTTTAAACCCGTTGGCCCCTGCGTCACCAAGAAAAATAGACGTTGGGCGTAAAGGGTGGTGAACAATTCTTGATGATCCTCAACCGGGCATATTTTAAACAATAACCCGAAGTTGGGATGGTTCATGTAAGTTTCAGTGGTCATTAAGTCTAAAAAATAACCAATAAAGTTAATTGAGGAACAGCTGAACAGCAATTTTAATAATCCAAGCTATCAATTATACAAGCCTATGGTCAATTTAGTTGTACTGATCCACTTCAGGGTTTAAAGTTCTCCGCCCCAAATTAAACGCACACCCCAAAATAAGGTCAAACCGAACAAGGCGATGCTATCGCGATATTTCAAGCGCAGTTGATGCCATTCTACCCGATGCTCGTTGGGACTGGTGAACCCTCGGACTTGCATGGCGCTGGAAATTTGTTCGGCTCGTAATAATAAATTTTGTAGGAGTCGTTCTGCAATAGTTAACCAAACCTGGGTGGTTCGTCGCAGTCCTAATTTTTTCCAGTTAATGGCGCGGGTTCGCACCGAACGAATTAAATTTTGAATTTCCTCTAAAACCAGGGGAAAAAATCGTAAGGACAACGTTAGGGTTAAGGCTATTTCTGTCACGGGTAACTTTAACCACCGTAACGGTTCCATGAAGCTTTCTAAAGCCATGGCAATTTCTTCTGAAGCAGTGGTGAGCAAATACAAATTGGTACTATAAACCAAGGTAAATAATAAGGTACTGCTTCTAATGCCTAAATCAACCGAATAACGGGTAATTTCTAATGGCCCCTGGGAAAATAAGACATAGCGATAGGATGTGGGTTGAGGTAAAGTTACCGTTGAGTTAGAAGGTGGTTTGGCTTGTTGTTGCTCCGGTTGATTAGCGAATAAATCAAAGCGTAATTCATCTTGAGGAAGTCGAGGTTGATGATTAACAGCTAAACCATCGGGCATCAAACAACTGACTACAAATAATAACCCACAAAACATCAGTAACCACCCCATTTGTCGCTTCCAAACTCGGAGAGGAATTCGAGCCAATAAGGTAATTAAAATTAATAACCCAACTAATACTAATCGCCAGATCGGGTTAGCTAATAACGGAGCAATTAAAAAGCTCATTAACCACACTAATTTAACTCTGGCATCTAAACGATGTAACCAAGTAATCGGTTGCTCTAAATACAGTCCAATTGGAAGCGATCGCAGTAAATCCATAGAAGAATTATTTAACGCGGGTAGCTCGGTTAGCGGTATTGCGTTCGACTTCTCTGGCTGATTTTCCGCGCCAAATTAATCGAATGGGTGTCCCCGGAAAGCCTAATTGTTTACGGAATTGACTGTCGATATAACGACGGTAATTATCATTAAATCGTTTCGGATCATTGACAAATAAAACGAAGGTGGGGGGTTTGGTACTAACTTGAGTTCCATAATAGATTTTCCCTTGTTTTCCTTGACGAGTAACGGGGGGAGAATGCCAACTCACCGCTTCTTCAATGACTTCATTAATTACGGCTGTTGTCACTCGTCGTTCATGGGATTGGGCGGCATTATCGACTAAATTCAGAATTTTTTCTACCCGTTGTCCGGTTTTAGCACTGATGAAAATTAATTCCGCCCAGTCCATAAAATAAAGCCGCGCTCGTACATCTTTTTCATAGTCTAAAATCGTGTAAGTATCCTTCTCAATGGCATCCCATTTATTCACAACAATCACACAAGCTCGACCTTCTTCAATAATCCGATCAGCTAATTTTTGATCTTGATCCGTGACTTGATCAATAGCATCAATGACTAATAACACCACATCGGCGCGATTAATGGCTTTAAAAGCGCGATTAATCCCAAAAAATTCTGCCCCATATTCCACATTTTTCTTGCGTCGAATTCCGGCGGTATCAATTAATCGATAAATTTTACTATTACGTTCAACAACGGTATCAATGGCATCCCGTGTTGTTCCTGAAATCGGACTCACAATGGCACGATTTTCACCTAAAAAGGCATTTAATAAACTGGATTTCCCCACATTAGGACGACCAATAATGGCGACTTTAATTTCATTTTCTTCTTCTATTTCATCCATGGCGGGTAAAAATTGAATTAATTCATCCAATAATTCCCCGGTTCCTGATCCATGAATTCCTGAAATCGGATAAGGTTCTCCGAGTCCCAGTTCCCAAAATTGGGCAGCTTGCATAATTCCGGTGGTGGGAGATTCACATTTATTGACTGCTAATAAAATCGGGACAGATTGTTCTCGTAACCAAGAGGCGATCGCTTCATCTCCTCCGGTGACTCCTTGTTGACCATCGACGACAAAAATTGCGACACTGGCTTCTGTGAGTGCCGCCATGGCTTGTTCTCGAATCAGGGGCAAAAATTCTGTATCATCATCAAAGACTAATCCTCCAGTATCCACGACTTGAAATTCTCGATCTAGCCAAAAAGCACGGCGATAGGTGCGATCGCGGGTAATACCGGGTTCATCATGAACAATCGCATCAGGAGTTCCCGCTAAACGATTGACCAAGGTTGATTTTCCGACATTAGGACGGCCAATAATAGCAACAATAGGTAAAGCCATAAACACTTAAACTAATTTGTAATCAGTCTTTCTACCCGCCATCGCCGATAACAATCATTGGTCAAGGGTGAATTTGGGAAAACTGAACTGAAAAATGCACAATGTTTTAATTATACCTTGAAAATCTACATTGAATCAGTTAATTATGGAACGTGGGATTTCACTGTTAGGATTATTTGTTTTTGTAGGAATTTCCTATCTGTTTTCTGTCAATCGAAAAGCGGTTCGTTGGAATCCGGTCTTATGGGGGATTGCACTTCAGTTAATTTTTGCCGTTCTCATCTTGAAAACGACTCCTGGTTTTTTGGTGTTTGAATTTCTGGGCAATTGTGTGACTCAGTTTCTAAATTTTTCTGACCAAGGAGCTAAATTTGTTTTTGGTGAAACCTTTCAAGACCATTTTATTGCGTTTAAAGTTTTACCAACGATTATTTTCTTTTCTTCTTTTATTTCGATTTTGTATCATTATGGAATTTTACAAAAAGTTGTCGAAGTTGTCGCTTGGGTGATGATGCGAACGTTAAAAACATCGGGCTCAGAAACTCTATCCTGTTCAGCTAATATTTTTATCGGACAAACGGAGGCTCCGTTATTAATTAAACCTTATATTTTAACCTTAACCCACTCTGAACTTCATGCGGTCATGACGGGGGGATTTGCCACGATTGCAGGTGGTGTTATGGCGGCTTATATTGCGTTTGGAATTCCCGCACAACATATTTTAGCCGCTTCGGTGATGTCGGCTCCGGCTGCTTTAGCAATTTCTAAAGTATTCTATCCTGAAACCGAAACTTCTTTAACTCAAGGAAAAGTCAAAATAGAAGTTAAACCGACATCAGCCAATGGCATTGATGCTGCTGCAACAGGAGCGAGTGAGGGTATGAAATTAGCTTTAAATGTGGCAGCGATGTTAATTGCATTTTTAGGTTTATTAGCCTTAGTTAATGGCATTTTACAAGGGGTGGGGGGTCTTTTAGGTTTTCCAGGTTTATCTTTAGAAAGAATCTTTTCTTATTTATTTTATCCTGTAGCTTGGTTAATGGGGGTTCCGGCTTCAGATTGTTTGCAGGTGGGAATTTTATTAGGAAAAAAAACAATTTTAAATGAATTTATTGCTTATTTAGATTTGAAACAATTGATTGAAAATGGAGTTAAAGTCGCCCAAGGAAAAATTCCTTCTGATTCGGTTACTACGATTTCTGAACGAGCAATTATTATCTCAACCTATGCTTTATGTGGGTTTTCTAATATTGGTTCTATTGCCATACAAATTGGCGGAATTTCAGCGATCGCTCCTGAACGACAACCGGATGTTGCTCGATTAGGATTAAGAGCGATGATAGCGGGTTCAATTGCTTGTTTTATGACCGCTTGTATTGCGGGATTGCTATTATAATTACGAATTACGAATTATGAATTACGAATAGGGAAGGGGCACTCTTGCAATGGGGAATTTTTACTGCTTCACGGGTTCTCTAATTATCTGTAGCAAAGATTTAAGGATTTAATATTATTTAAAATTGCTGTATATTTGATGATCATAAAAGCAATAATTTGTTTGAATTAAAAGTTAATCTATTTAGGAATAATCATTTTTAGAGTTTATTTCTTACTAATAACTCGATAAATATCAACCATTTCTTGTTTTCCTTTGAGGGCCATGAGTCCCCAAGATTCTACTTCAAAATCTTGTTGAATATATTGTAACGTTTGAGAAGCAATTAAAATCCGACACTGACTAGATTGTCGATCTTTTTGACAACTTTCTAACCGGGAGGCAATATTAACACTATCTCCTAATAAACCATATTCTAACCGTTCTTTTCCCCCTAGACTTCCGGCGACAATGGGGCCAGTAAAAATGCCAACTCGCATGGAAATTTCAGGGAAATTACGGCTTTTCCAATCTTGATTTAACTGTTTTAATCGGTATTCAATGTCCAAGGCACAAGCAACGGCATGATAAGCATCTTGAGCAATCGCTTCCTCGGTTCTTCGAGGGATAGGAACCCCAAAAGCCGCCATAATTCCATCCCCAGTAAACTTATTAATAATCCCATGATGGGTTTGTACACATTGAGTTAAAATAGATAAATATTCGTTCAGCCATTCCATTAAAGTTTCGGGTGGCATTTGTTCAGAAATAGTGCTAAAATTTTTAATATCACTAAATAAAATCGTAGCGATTAATTTTTCTCCGGGTAACTTGCCATCGGCTAATAAACGATCCCGACTATTCCATAAAGCATTAGCCACTTCTGGTGAGGTATTTTGTCCTAATAATCGCATGACAATTTGTTGTTGACGTTGAGCTTGAAATGCGCGATAACCAATAACAGTTCCACTGGTAAACAAAAAAGTTAAACCTGGGGTAGCAGTCGGAACCCAACGGTTCTGGAGAAATAAAAAGAAACTTAATCCGCATAAAACACTCACTAAAAGTGGATTTCCTAGTATGATAATCCAGATATTTCGACTTGACCAAGCTAAGGTTGCTCCAATTAAACCCCAACTACAAATCCATAAAAATTCCCCCCATTCTGACCCAAAAATAAATAAACGGCGATCGCCTAAAACGGCATCTAAAATTTGGCTAACCATTTGAGCATGAACTAAAACCCCAGGCATTTTTAAGGATTTTTTTTGCGCCGCCGCACTATAGGGAGTAAAAAATAAATCTTTGGCGCTGGGTGCTACGGTTCCGATTAATACTATTTTATTTTGTATCCAACTTTGAGGAATGTTCCCATATAAAAATTGAGTCAGACTGATGAGTTTTGCTCCCTCATGATCAGAGCGATAATTCAATAGAATTTGATAGCCTTGATCATCAATGGTTTGATATCCACCGGAGTGATGAGATAAGGGAAGAAATTCAGCGTTTCCCCAAAAAATCAGATTCGGATTAACAGGACTATTATTCGGGTTAATTCCTTGATTTAATAAATAGTACATTGCTAATCTTAAGGAAAAGGAATAAAAGGTAATATTCGAGGTATTGGCAAACATTAAATTCCGACGAACAACATGATCAGGATCAAGCAGTAAATCATTAAATCCAACACGCTCAGACGGAACATTAGGAGGGGCGGGAATTCCTTTGTTTTCGCTATATCCTAAACTATTAATCGTAATAATATTATTAGCGGCTTGTAATTGTTTTTGAAGTTTATCGTGTCCGGGTTCATATCGAATATCACGATACAGATCTAAACCAATCACTTTAGGTTTATATTTTAATAATTTTTCTAATAATCGAGCAATCACTTCATCAGAAAGGGGCCAACGGTTAAAAGCTCGGATATCTTCTTCGGTGATTCCGAGCACCACTAATCGCGGATCAGCTATTAAAGTTGGACGTAATCGCACCATTTGATCATAAGCAGCCAGTTCTAATGGTTGTAACCACCCTAAATAATAAATTCCTAAAACTAAAGACAAAGCAAGAACAGTGGCTATAATAACAGCAACTATCTCCGATAAATCAAACCACTTATGATTAAATTTACAGTTCCCTAGAATCTTCACAGTGGCTCTCAATGATTGGTCTATTTTTAACTAGAATAACATGAAATTTTTAAACCTTAAATCCGACCGAAGGCAAAAGAAAAGAGTTCAAGAATAAATAATACGATTAAGCGAATCCATCAAGGTTCGATGATCGGATGACAGAGGACAACCGTTTTATTTTTGGGTTTCTGACTCTGTAGGGTTGGCAATCACCCATATTAACCTAATTCAGTCTAGGGCTAAATGCGATAGGAGAACAGTTGCAGTAGTATGGAAAAGGGATAAAGAGTAAGCGTAGGCGATTACGGACTCGTTGGCGAGTCTGAGGAAAGTCCGGGCTCCCGAAAGACCAAACTTGCTGGGTAACGCCCAGTGCGAGCAATCGTGAGGATAGTGCCACAGAAACATACCGCCTTTTAACTGTGAAATCTCCTGATCACAAGGTAAAGGGTAAGGGTGCAAAGGTGCGGTAAGAGCGCACCAGCAACGTCGTGAGGCGTTGGCTCGGTAAACCCCGGTTGGGAGCAAGGTCGGAGGAACTAAGGTTGGTCTTTTTCCAGTTCCGTTCAAAAGTGGTACCGCTAGAGGTGTCTGGTGACAGACATCCCAGATAGATAATCGCCATCTAGGGTTGATTTCAACCCGGATAACAGAACCCGGCTTATGTCTAACTCTTTTCCCTTTTTTAAGCTAGGTAAAACTAACAAAAATCTTTCATAAAAATCGGATTGAAAGAAAAGAAAAACAAAAAATAATACACCTGAAACCCGAAACCTGAAACCTAACATTTATGACCATTGGCTATCCAAATCGAAAACGCCAGTTGCAAAAACTCATGCAACGTTTGGGACTTCCGAATCATGCCCCCCTGAAATGGGAATTACTAGACTTGGCTTTAACTCACCCTACATTAT
>NZ_JBJUDF010000190.1:0-9639 GCF_046067725.1 Planktothrix sp. | reverse complement strand
TAAAAACATTAGCCACAAGGGTGAGATGTAGCATTTCTTCGACAGCAACCTGGCGGATAATATGAAAAGCCTCTAAATTCGTTCCGGGTTTGAGCGAGTAAAGTGCGGTAATGTAAGGCGGAATGGTTGCGTGTTCTAGCTTCATCGCTTCTTTGAGATAGTAACGCAACTCATCGACTGTTGTAATCAGTGTTAAAGCGTCTGTAGTCATAATCGGTTTTCTCGCAATGTGTTCTCGATTTTGTGTAAAGGACTCTCTGAGTTGAAAACCTTACGCTTTCAAATCTTTTAGCATTTGTTCGGCTGCCATAAAACTTAATGCGGCAATAGTGACCGTGGTATTAGAAGTACCAATCGTTGGCATACTTCCTGCCCCTAATAAGTAGAGATTTTCATGATCCCAAGAACGCAAAGACTTATCAATCACTGAATTATATTTCGTGGTTCCCATGATATGAGTCCCTGAGAAGTGGTTCCCTCCTCGGTAGAAATACCCTTCCCCTTCAAACTCAAAATAGGCCGGGTCTGAGTGATCGTAGTGGGTATAATCTTCCGCTCCTAGACGCTGGAAGATCAAACGAGAGAGTTTCCGGGTGTAAGCTAAGGTTCTGAGGCTGTAGTCAGGAAGGTTGAAGTTAATGACAGGACGGTAATTACCCAGTCTATCTTTATACTTCGGATCGATGGTAACTCGGTTATTCGGATCGGGGGGCAACTCGCACATGAACGCTAACAGCAGTTGTCGTGAAATCCGACTCACTAAGGTTTGGCGTAGTTCTTCGCCGTATTTGTTTTTCTTGTCAACGGCATCCTCGACTTCAGAATAAGGTGATCCGGTGGCCCATCCCCAACCATCATTGTGAATATCCACAGCAAAGGCAGATTGTTTGTAGCGAAAATTGCCATTGCGAAAGGTTCCAATTCCTGATGTCACCAACGGCCCCCGCATCGTACCTGTCACTTCTGGCATCAAAGCCCAAGCTAACATGAAGGGGTGATCCATCAAATGACGACCCATCAGTCCACTGGTACTCGGCAATTCAGAAGCCAGCATCAGCCGAGCGTTTTCGACGGCATTCGCAGCTAAGACAAATAATTTCCCCTGGGCGACTCCTGTGGTGTATTCAGAAGACTCGGTGGTTTTATAGTGCTTATAGTGAATGGCACTGACACGACCATTGGCCGGATCAATTTTGACGCGATCAGCAACGGCTTGAGACAGGATATGAACCCGACCGGTTTGTAACGCTTTCGTTAAGGTTCTGCGGGCATCATATTTGGCTTGCACCGGACAGATCGGAACACAGTTAGCGTTTCCTTGGCAACGTTCCCCATACTGAACCGGGTTGGTCGCGGCAACGCCATCGGGAGTAAATAGGTTCCCTTGATCATATTTAGGATTGGGTATACCATTGCGACCTTGAGGAAACGTCGCGAAGTTTAATTCTAAGGTCTCGCCATAGAGTTCAACTTTGGTTCCACTGACTTTCTCAATCACTTTTTGATCTAAGTAAGAAGGAGGAAGTTTTTCCATGGGAAAAACATAACCGTCTTCAAATTTAAGACCGAGTTTTTCTTGTTCTTCTCGATCGCCACAAACCCCAATCTCGTGTTCAGCTTTACGATAGTAGGGCATTAAATCTTCATAGCTAATGGGCCAGTCTAAACCATGCCCATACTTAGTGTGTAACTGAAAATCATCTGGTAACATTCGGGGGGTTTTGGCTTCCCAGTGCATGGTTGTACCACCTGGAACCCTTGTATAAGAACCCCCCAGGGTCATCGGCCCTCGTTCTACAAAATAGTCATTATCCTTAGTCGGACTAGGAGCATTATGGTTCTCACCATAGGGAGAGTTGGGGTGTTTTTCTACCTCTTTGTAGAAAGCATCTACATAACTTTGAAAACCTGCTAAGGTTAAATCTTTACTTTTTCCGGCTTCTAGGATTAAAACCGTTTTTCCTTGTTGACTTAATTCTTTAGCGACAATCGCCCCAGCCACCCCTGCTCCAACGATAACGGCATCATACGTGGTTTCAGAGACAGTCTGGCAATCAACAGTGGTTATAAATGTCTGGGTTTGACTCATTGGTTATTCCTTCAAGGTGAATCTTGGGCATGAACCTAATGGCAAGATCTCCTAATTTTTAATTCAGAGGAGTTTTGCTTCAGTTTCCGAATCAAGTTTCTAATGACTTGTGATCAGGTTAACGGCTGTTGTGCAGCATAACGCGGGTTGGTCTTTCCTCAGTTAAGCTGTTCCCTGCACTCACAAAAAATAAGCCAGCAACCAGTAGGGAGATGCTCAACCCAAACGAGCAAAACTCTCTACCGATGGGCTAATTTACTTGGCTAGTTTTGGGCAATTGTTGCTTATAGCAACAGCGAATATTTACATCGGCTGCACCATTGGAATTTGGATTAGTTCGTGTGAGCAATCCAAATTATTTATATTTTTTCCATTGAAGGAAGTTTCAGGATTACAGCTAACCCAAAATCAGTGTTTCATCGCAGTTTAGCCGCAGACCTTTGCCCAGAGTCATTATGACTTTGCAATATTAAACGAAGTTACCATCTTTAAACCGATGGAATACCAAGGCTTTACCTTCAAGTAATCCAGATCGGTATAAATTACCAGTGAATGCTCCTGATTTCGTCAGCTAAGTTTCCTTACATGGGTAAAACTAGCGGGGTTGTGATCTTGGAGTGTGTTATTGACCATTACTGATAATGGAAATAATTAGCTATTGCAAACATTAACCAATTTATCAAAACTCTGCCATGGTGTCTTTACAGAAAAGTATGGAGTTGACTGAAAAAAGTATGGTTTAATACCAGATGTAGGAAGATTATTCTTCAAGAGTTAAAACCAGAGCGAAATTAAAGATATGGAATTTGAGCAGGCCTTGGAGGTTGTTAGTCTTGCTCTCAATAGAGAAATTGCTAGACCTCTAACGGAGGTTGAAGTTGCCCTTGTGTTCGGTGCCTGGAACAAGTTGACTTACAATGACCTTGCAGCCCGATCGGGTTATTCAACCAACTATTTACAACGAGATATTGGCCCTAAATTTTGGAAACTTCTCAGTGATCGATTAGGACGCCAAGTTAACAAAACCAATCTCCGCAGCATTCTCAGCCAAATTCCCCCTCCTATTGCCGATCTCCCAATCCCCAAACCCAGTGCAACGGACTGGGGTGAAGCGATTGATGTTTCTAGCTTCCAGGGTCGAGTAGCAGAAATTGAAAAACTCACCCATTGGATCATTGAAGATCGCTGCCGACTGATTGCACTGGTCGGAATGGGGGGGATGGGCAAAAGTGCTTTAGCGACGAAAGTGGCTCAACTTTTACAAGGACAATTTCAATTTGTTTTATGGCGATCGCTCCGTCACCGTCCCTCCTTAGAAACATTGTTGTTTGATCTGGTCTTTTTCCTGTCCAATCAGCAAGATGTCGAAGCCAAACCGGAACGGTTGCTGTATTGGCTGCAAACTCATCGCTGTTTAGTGATTTTGGATAATCAAGATACTTTATTACAGTCTGGAGATTGCGCAGGATACTACCAATCTGATTTTGCCCACTACAGCGACTTGTTTCGATTGTTGGGAGAATCTCTTCATCAAAGTTGCATTTTACTGACCAGTCGTGAAAAATCAGCCGAAGTCGGGCGATTGGAAGATTTTAATGGATGGGTGCGATCGCTGTCTGTAAAAGGTTCCCTGGAAGCATCATGGGCTTTGATGGACTCCTGGCAACTGACAGGAACCCATACAGAAAAACATCAACTGTGTGAATTTTATCGTTACAATCCATTGGTTTTGAAAATGGTGGCTGCCTCGATTCAGAATTTATTTGATGGACAGATTTCCAGTTTTTTAAAAGCAGAAACTCTGGTATTTAATGGTATCCGTCGCTTCTTAGATCAGCAATTTGAGCGATTGTCACCTGTAGAACAAACGATTATGTATTGGTTGGCAATTCATCAAGAATGGACAACGATCACCGAACTGCAAATGGATATTGTACCTGCTGTTTCACGGGCTTGTTTGTTGGAATCCTTGGAATCTTTAACCTGGCGTAGCTTGATTGAGCAAAGATCGGGGAAATATACCCAACAGCCTTTTGTTATGGAATATGTCACCGATTGTTTAGTTCAACAACTGGTGACTGAACTTTTAACGGTGCAGTTATCCGGTTTAAATCGCTACGCATTATTTAAAACAATGATATTGGATAATATTCCTGAATCTCAAATTCGATTGATTGTACAGCCATTAATGAAACAACTCAAACACTCATTGCCAACCTCCCAAATGCTAGAGCAACATTTTCAATTAATTTTTTCAGCTTTGCGTTGTACCCCAGTTGCTACGGGCGGTTATGGTATTTATAATTTCATTAACCTCTGCCAATATCTGCAACTTGATCTGACTCAATTTGATTTTTCGGCTTTCAATATCAGTTGTCGTTGAGTTTTAACTAAAGTGCGATCGCCTCTGATTAATTGATATTCAGCATTCCAAGTTCCTGGGGTAAAGGGTTGTTGAGGATTATTTCTTTTACCCACATAAGCCATCCAAGTTTTACTGGATTCATTCACAAAAGTTTCATTATTAACCACTTTATTTCCTTGGGGATCATCAAGATTAAAAATCATTTTATCGCCCGTTAATACCCCATAAACCTGCACCCAAAATAATAAAGCTGGACTATTTTCCGGTAAAATAGTTTCATTAAATTTCCCTTGCCATAATTCATCCATTGTGGGAGGTTGGGTGGAAAATCCCGCCCGAATTAACCCGGTCGGAATATAAGCTAAGGGTTTTTCCCAAATCGGGTGACGAGTGACATTACATCCGGCGGTTGCTCCTGGGCCAACAAAGGGATCAATCACCTGTCCGTTATAGCGCAGGGTCAGATGAACATGAGGAAAGGAAGCTAACCCAGAAGCACCCACCAATCCTAACACGGTTCCTTTTTCCACCTGATCCCCAGGTTTAACTTGAATACTTCCCTGTCGCAAATGACAATATTGAGTTTCCCACCCGGTACCCTGGGGAATAGAACCATGATCAATGACAACGCCATTGCCACATTCTGTCCCTGTTACAGCCGTTTTATCTGCTTCATTGGCGACTCGTTGATCGACAACTCCATCCCGAACTCGTAATACCGTTCCCGCCTGGGAAGCGATGACCGGAACGCCTCTGGCCATAGCTTGTTCGTCAGGAATGGCAAAATCCGTTCCTTGATGGTCATCATAGGTTTGTCGTCCACAGCCAAAATCAACGGCATTGGGACTGGGATCTCGATCGGGATATAACAAAATAAAGCAATCTTGACCCAATTGACAATCAATGGGTTGACCAAAACGTGGGGTTTGGGGGGTTTGGGTGATCAGTTGTTGGGTCATCCCTGTCGCTAGGGTTTGAGCCTGTTGCAGAGAAGATTCAGCCGTCTGGGTGACTTCAGGACTCCAACAACTGACTAATACTATTAACCCCAAACTCAGGAAGAATGCAGCCCCGTATTTTCTAGCGTTTGAAATCCTCATGGGGTTCACCGGAACACAATATCCGATTGTAAGGTTAAATTCAGGTCTTCACTCGGATGAACCACCACAACATCAACTTTCCGACGACCGACAAAGACTCCGGTAATGGCCCCCAGTCCCGCACCGCCTAACACTTCTTCGGTGGCGATCGCATTATCTCCAACAACGGCACCAATGGCAGCAGCAGCGGCGGCACCAATGGCGGCTCCACCCAAAATCGAACCGGCTGAAGCTCCTTTGCGAATGGTTTCTGTGCGAGTCACCACTTGAGAACTTGCATCTAAGCGGAACCTTTGACTGGTACTAATAATCACTTCATTAGCAACAAATTGAGAACCTCCAGAAGCAGGTTTTAATTGTCCAACAATTTCGGCACCTGCGGGAATCCAAACCCGTCCTTGGCTGGTCACAACATCCTGTGCTACCGTGATGGTCAAGGGTACGGTTTCATTCGGCATGACAACAATTTTCTCGGCTTCCGGGTATTCTACTGAAATCACGGTTCCTGCTAAAATTCTATCCCGTTGTAAGGTATTGGGAAAGGATTGAGCCGTTGCTGGAATGGGTGAAAGTAGGGGAACAGCCACCGATGTTGTTAAACCGAATGCGAGGAAAACAGACAATCCTGAACGGTAAAAAGTAGAACTTAACATAGACAAAAATATCCTGATTTTGGATTGAAATTAAGTTTGACGTTGATAGCAGGAGCCCGGAAAATTGTTTTTTAATTTCCTAACTTATATTGTGCCTGCTCTATATCCTATAGTCGATGGAATTGTTGTATTGTTCCTTGTGTCATCGAGTTTGACTAAAGAAACCAAGCTTGTCAAGATGTATACTTTTCTTCGACCGTTAATTCTTGTTATGTCGTTACATCACAAAACCTGATAATATCATAAATTTCCTAGATAGAGGTAAGGGGTAGAACCTATCTTCTCTCTTTGAGATGATTAGATAATAATTTAAGTCATTCCACTAGATGCTTAAAACAGGGTGTTATTTCATGACTGTTACAAAAAGTTAGGATTTTTTTTCAGATTAGTGAAATCTATAATGACGCAAAGACTCAGGATCGCTACTTGGAATTTGGAGCATCCAAAACCAAAAAGCCCGAAAAAGACACCAGCAGTATTAGATCAAATCCAAACTATAAATGCTGATGTTTGGATCTTGACGGAGACCAATAATCTTGCTGTTGATTTATCACAAAAGGGCTACTTCAAGTTCTCATCAATTGAATATCAAGATAAAAGATTGGAGCAAAATGCTTACACCACAATCTGGTCAAGAATACAGGCTCCTACTGAAATGCTCAAAACATTTGATCCAATCCTCGCTGTCTGTATCAAAGTCAATTTACAAGGTTACAACCTGTTAATTTATGGCACAATTATCACCTGGCATGGTGATCGCGGAATAGATGGAAAATCAAAAAACTGGGAAGAACATTACCAATCAATTGAACAACATGGAAACGATTGGGAGCATCTGGCGAAAACTTATCCTGATTGCAAAGTCATAACTGCCGGAGATTTCAACCAAGCAAGAGATGGTTCACGTTGGTATGGAACTCAAAAAGGAATTGCTTTATTAACGCATGAGCTAAAACGTAACAATCTCGTTTGTTTAACTGATGAAGTTAAGCCCAAAGAACGACATAATATTGACCATATTTGTGTCACTTATGAATTGCAACCCTATTGCCAAGTTGGCTTTTGGGAAAATATTTCCGATAGCAATGTAACCATGAGCGATCATAACGGTGTTTTTGTTGATGTGGAATTGCAAGCATAACGCAAGTAAACAACATTAATTACACGAATTGAACTAGACCATTACACATTAAGGTTAGGACATTTTTAAATTCTACAACCCGTTGCCTATTCCTCTCGTGCCTAGCACCATACTAATCCAATTCCTGTTGTAATACATTAGCGATCGCTTGTTTTGTTCCTTCACTAAATTCTCGAACATTAACCCGATTTAATAATAAAATTGCCAGGAGCATACCGATCGCTTGTAGGGTAAAAACCGTTCCATAGGCTAAGACGGGAACTTGAAAGATGGCGCGTCCTAAATCTAAAACAGCACCCCCTAAAATTGTTGCTAATCCTCGTGCAATGGATTGCGCTAAACCCCAAGCTCCAATAAAGGTTCCGGCTGTTTCTGCTAAAGTTAAATCTAACATTAAATTAATGGCTCCGGCTGTTAAAATACCTGAACTTAAACCAAAGCCTAATAAGGCAGCTTTTAAAAATCCAGGGTTAGCAGTAAACCCAGCCATGATGAAGAATATTAAACAAATTGAAACCCCGATACACCCAATTTTAACAGTATTTTTTTTCCCAATTCGGGGAACTATTAAAAATCCAGTTGACGCGATCCCAATTAAAGTTCCGGTTCCAAAAAACGCATTTAATTGAGTCGTTTCAGACACACACATTCCAAAAACCTCACCTCCATAGGGTTCTAAAACGGCATCCTGCATAAATAAGCTAATTGTCATGAGTAATAAAAAGCTAAAAAATAGACCGGTTTGGGGACTGGCGGTTAAAATTTTCAGGGCACGATTTAAGGTAATTTGATCTTCTCGTTCGACAACAGTGGAGCGAAATTTGTAACGAGAAAACCGCCGTTCAACGCCGAAGGTTGCTAGAATTGATAAGGTAATAACGAGTAATGGAACAATGATAAATAACAAGGTTACAGAAGCTTGTAATTGAGGTAAACTGGTTGGAGATGCTACGGGATTTTTGGTTAAAAGATCAGCCCCACACAATTCAGGACGATGGAGAATTTTAGAGCTAATAATTGCCCCAATTACGATTCCAACCATTAGCATTGACCAAACAATACTAATTAATTTTGAACGGTTTTCCTCATCAGAAACATCAAATAATAGAGCGGTAAAGGGAGTAGAACTCGCGCTTAAAGCTAAACCATATCCAGCAAAAATTAAAGCTAATAAACCTGCCCATAAATAAGCAATTCCATTAAATCCGTTGACTTGAATACTAGCGCCTAATTGCCAAACGACTTGCATAGCTAAAAATGCAGCACTGGTAAATAAAATTAACCCAATCCATACATAACTACTGCGATGATATCCCCATAACGGTTTAGCATCGGACATTTGACCAAACCAGATTCTAGCAGGGGAGACAAATTGGTGCATCGCGATCGCTCCGGCTGCAATTAAAGCCGGAACTTTTAACTCATCAATCATGATTCGGTTAATCACACCCAGGGTTAGTAAAGACATAATTCCTAACCCCATTTGATACAGACCTAACCGAAACATGGTCAATAGAGGAATTGGCGGTAACGGTTTACCTTCTAATGGATTAGGCGTTGGGAATTGTTCTGAAGAATTATCAATGGTCATGAGCCGTGATTTGATACAGCAAGAGGAAAAAACAACTCATTTTTGATCAATTTTATTAAAAATTAGGCTGAGTTGCATTTTCTGATTATAATAGAAGAGCTACTTAATTTCAAGTCAAGCAAAACCCCAACAAGTTTTTATCAAAAATGACAAAAACTTGATCAAAATTGATCGATATTAAAGCGAAAAAACTCATTTTTTAGAAGTAGGAAACCCTCAAGATCCATCGGTTTTATTTCTTCATGGATCTAGCTTTAAAGCTGAGACTTGGCAAGAAATTGGAACTTTAGAATTTATTTTTCAAAATCAATATCATGGAATTGCTGTAGATCTCCCTGGATATGGCAAATCTGCATCCTTTAGCGGAAATCGAGTTGAATTTTTACAAAGACCTCGCACAAAGCCCACGCACTTTAGTCGTGGGATGTAGTGCGGCCCCTAAAGGGGGTGTGAGGGTTTTAATGTAATTCCTAAGAACTTCAGTTATTGATCATCCTTCTGATTCAGCATAGCTTTTGAGACGTTCATATTCTTTCTCATTGATGTTAAACTGAATTTTCTTTTCCCTTGACATATCAAGAGTGAAGACTCTACTCTAATAGTAGAGCAAGGATGTTCCTCGCTGATTAGGTCGGATGTTCCGACCTCCTTAAAAAAACAAGTTGCCAATGGCGAGAAAAAGGCAACCACTGTGATTATC
>NZ_JBJUDF010000189.1:0-23256 GCF_046067725.1 Planktothrix sp. | reverse complement strand
TTTTTTCTAGGTTCGGTGCGCTCTCGTTCCTTTCGTCTCTCAAGCGCATTTACCAATGTATCTAACCTTCACGGGTTTGTCAACCCCTTTTTCCAACTTTTTTTTCCTTTTTTGAGAATCCTTGCTCCGAAGGAGTTTGAGGTAACTGTTCCCTTGCTAGAGATAAAAGAGGGGGATGAGTTTTTGTAAGATGGGTCATGAACGTAGGCTATCACTGGACAATTATAAAAAATGGTAAGGGGGTAGAGGCAGCCCAAGAGTTAATTGCCCATAAGTATATTGACTTTGGCATTGCTTAAGTTGCTCTTGCAGTTTGAGTACGTTTACCTGGGATATCAATATATAGATTCGTTCTCAATTGAGTTGGCTATCTGCGAGACGGCTTTCTGCAGAGGTCTGGCTAACCAGGTTTACTAATTGCTACCATTGTTGAGGTTGCTGTTCGTGGTATTCTAATTGACGCTGGCGCAATTGTGTTTTAGCTAAAAAGTAGTCTCGTCCTTCTAGGGAGGATGATTCTGTATTGGGTTGATTGAAAGGTTTTTGGGCTATTTTACACCCATTCCTTGTACCTGATTCATTTTTTCTTGTCTTCTCCTCCCCCCTGTTCTGGCTTTTCCCCTTTTTTCAGTAAGCCCTATTTATAACAGGACATTAAAAATAGAAGGATGAATTTTCTTCTGATGAATTATGCCCTCCAGAAATCCATTCAAAATCAAAACTTAGTTGAGCTAACCCTGATTGCCAATTATTTGATAATTCTAAACTAGCATCAGAACGACTTTCTTCTATTTTAACTTTTTTCATCCAGCTTTTGAGTTCAGGAACAGTTTCTAATATATTAATAATTTGCGACTTTAAAAAATCAAGGGATTGAGGGGAATGACACCATTCTATCCAATCAGACTGAATAATGGATTCGGTGCTGATTGGGTTTAAATCAAATTGAAGAGGTTGGCAGATGGCAATATCTAGTTCCCAAGAATCGTTTAAAAATTCAGCACTTAAAACTGCTAATAATCTTAGGGTTCCTGTTTGCCATCCGAATCCGGGTTGCAAAATTTTGGCTGGAATTCCACTCATCAATTGCATAATATTATAACGGCTTTTAATAATTTGCCATAATAATCTTAGTGATAAATCAATTAAGGGAATTTCAGGTTTAAGCTCAATTAAGCTAGAAGGAGATTTGGGGTTGTAAATAACATCGACTAATTCATCGGCAATTTGAATTAACTCAATCATATCAGTTTCTTCTTGATGATCAAGATTGAATATTTTTTTTTCTAAAAAAGAGTTTGGAGAATCGGCTAATTGTAATTTTTTTTTCTGTGGTAATCCTTGTGCGCCATAATGTTGAATTTGGGTTTGAATATAAGGTTGAATAATCTTGGGATCAGTTAGCCTAATATTCATTTCTAATAGAGAAAATTTGGGAACAGAAGATAAAATTGAATATTCTATATCTTGAATAGGTGTATTTTTAAATAGGTCTTCTTCTAGGCATATATGATCTAAAGAGTGATCAAAAAGGCTGACCTCTGATGTTTTCGGATCAGGAATAAACTGAAAGCCCAGGTCTATACTAATTTGGATAGGCTCCCATGTATTGTGGGGGGAGAGAAATGTAGTTTTGATAGGAGCAGTCAACAGATTAAGGGTTGGACAATTATTTTCTATATGCTGAATAATTTGTTTTAAAAAAGATTGTATTTCTAAAGGATGCTGGCAAAAAGAACAATCATTAGATTGAACATAGGCTTCTGAAGTCATCAGAGGGGGCGGAAAATCATGGGTTGCTAAATCAATTAAACTATATAAATTATCATTTTTAATCATGAGGCTGGCAACTAATCTTAATTTTCCTTGTACCCAGTCTTGATCCGGTAATAAAATTTCCGCATTAATTCCAGTTAGAAGTCGCATTAGTTGATAGGAACTTTGCGCTAAATTCCATAATAACTGAGAAATTAGGGTATTAAGAAATAAAATAACTGAGGGTTGAAGCTTTAAGTCTTTTGTATCACAAAAACTGGGTATATTTTGAGAAGTAGAAATCGTGTATTTTTGATAAGCGACTAGAACGTCCGAGACTTCTTCTGTGACATAAGGAATTAAGTTTTCAGGGGTTTGGGGTAAGTTGGACGGCCAAGATCCATTGGGTGAGCGCAAATGAGCAATAATTTGAACTAATCCTTGCATAGCTTGGACAATAGGAGAAGGGATCTCAAGAGAAGGTGGAACAGAATCAAAACTCATTGAATGACAAAACTTAATTAAAGTTTGATCCAGAGAATGACTAAATTTTTGAGGGTTAATGGGTGATGATTTTTCTCGGTCATTGGTTATTTGGTGAGAAGAATCGATAGATGATATTAAGGGATTGTTATTCATAAGTCTTTCTCAAAATTGAGGGATTTTACGAAATGTAGATAACCTTGTTTTTCCGTATAAGTAACAATGGCTAAACCTGTTTTTTCTAAAAAAGCTAGAGCTTTAGGATTAACAGGGCCAAAGTCATAGCCGATCACACTTCCTTCTAAATCAAAGAAGGTGTATTTTCCGTGTTGATCCCCTATAACATATCCCCAACGGGTAGCGCAAGCAACAGTTGCTGGCGAGGTTAAAGGAATACGCATAATGCTCAGGGGTCTTAAGCGCAAGAGGATCAGATACGGTTGCTCATCTAGCCCAAGACCTAATAAGGTATAGGGTTGGGGAGTGGGTAAGAGTTGTTTAAGAGGAATGGATAATTTCAGATTTCCAATAGGTGTTCCTCGACGAGTATAGACCCTAAACATATTAAAATTTTGTTTTTTAAAGTTGAACCAAACACTGAGTATATGTCTACGATCTAAAAATAAAACTTCTGGAACTTGAGAAACAGGAAGGGTTAATTTTTTAGTCAGTTTGGCAACCGGATAATCTGATGGGTAAGTCAAAGAATAAAATCGTAATTGTCCTGAAACTGCTAAAGCCATATATTGACTATCTTGATTGATCGCTATTTTATATAATAACGGTGGAGTCGTTATCGTTTTCAAATGGTTTACATCTTCATAAACCTCAGAAGGATCAGGAGAAGAAGAGGGTTGCCGATGGGGTTGTAAGGATTGAATTGTGTTTAAATTTAATAGAGATTGAAAATTCTTTTGAAATGGAGAAAAGTGATGAATTTGATGTGATGTTAAAACACAACAACCCTGTTTGATGGGAACCATTCCCAAAATCGGTTCAGGACAATTAATTTGATCTTGAGAACAAATGGCAATTTGCTGATCTGGAGGAGAAGAATTAGGGGGAGTAGACCAGATTTCTAAGGTTTGGTTAAATGCGGTATAAAGATAAGGGAAATTAGCAATACAACTTAGAGGAAATTGGGATTGTTTAACCGCAGGTAAAGAAATAGAGTGATGGACTAATAGAGGAGAAACAGAAGGATTAATTTCCCCTAATCGGGAAGAATTTTTAGAGAGGGAATTGGGATCTTTCCAAGGAATAATAAAGTCTGCTAAGTTTTGAATTTGGGGAGAACTCATCACTTGTCGCAATGCTTCTGCCATTTCTTTGGCACTGCTATAGCGACGAGCCGGAAGCTTTTCTAAGGATTTTTGAATGATCATTTGTAACGCTTCAGGAATTTCTGTGGGGATCTGTAAGCGTTGATTTAACTGTGCCCACATTAATTCACCCGGTAAACCCTGAAAGGGGCGATCGCCCATTAACAGTTCAAATAATACAATTCCAACGGCGTAGATATCGGATCGGGCTGAATAAAGGCCATAAAATCGTTCTGGGGCCATGTAAGCTGGAGAACCCCCAGTAAACATCAAGTTTTTTTGCGGAACTGATAATTGACCAACAGTGGGAAGACGACGGGCTATTCCAAAGTCGGATAATTTTGAATGCCATCCCTGAGATTGTAGAGTCAGTAGGATATTTTCAGGTTTAATGTCACAATGGATAATGCCTCGTTGATGAGCGTAGTGTAAACCTTCTAAAACACCAATGATTAGATTTAGGGCTTCTTTTAGTCGCAGAGAATCTGGTTGTTCAAGAAGATGGCGAAGGGTTCCTCCTTCGCAATAGTCCATGACCAAGTATCGCCCGGTCTGGATATGCTCTAAACCGAGACAGGCAGCAATATGGGGATGTTGTAGACTAATAATAAACCATAGTTCCTGCAAGAATTGGTGAGTCGGTGCACGCTGATGGCTTAGTTCCTTTAGTGCAACCAGTTGTCCTGTGCGACGATCACTAGCACAGTAAACTCGACCAAACTGGCCTTGTCCTACTAATCCTAAAATTCGGTATCGAGAAGCCTGCATGGTGTGTTGTAGACCACCTTATTAACGGTATTTCCGATAGTATTAAAGTATACCTAAAATATAGGCATTACTGACCAATCATTTCGTTCCCCAGCAATGCTCTTGCTTACTTATGTTTTCTTCAATTGAATCAGAATCTACAAAACTACAGCGGGGGCCAGCCCCTACTAAAATCATACAATCTCAAAGCCAGTATCGAACTTGTCAGATCAAAGTGCCGGATTTAGAGAAACCGGTTCCTGCGGTTTGTGTCGATCAAGAATACTACAGTTTTTTTAAAGCGGTAGAAACTGCTGATAAAACTTTAGAAATTGTGGCTAAACTGGGAAATGGAGGTGACAGCACTGTCATTACAAAAACACCAAAAGGTTATGCAATTTGGGTGAAAGAGCCAAATGCTGAACCTCATCGTCCTTAAAGTTTCAGTTTCGGTATTGATTCAATTTGAGGGAATCAACCTTCCTATAATCTTGAATCGGACGGTTCAGTTGTGTGATCTACATTTTCCTGGTTTGTCGTCTAAATGTTTCGGGTAAAAATTATTCTCTCATTTTATTCTTCTGAAAATGGCTAAAACAATTCGACTGGAACCGATTGCCGAAGAAATGGCAGTAAAAACCAATTCTAATTTACTATCGGCACTGCTTGCAACAGAACTTCATGTCCTTAAAGAATGTGGGGGACGAGGAATGTGTGCAACCTGCCATGTTTTTATTAGAGATGGTATGGACGGTTTATCAAAAGTCAGTCGTCGTGAACAAAGGACGCTGGAAGTGATTACAACAGCTAAACCGAATTCTCGTTTAGCTTGTCAAGCTCATGTGCTTGGAGAAGGCATTGTTGTTGAATTACCTTCGGGGATGTATATTGATGCGATCGAAGATGTCGAATCCTTGATTGGCCGACGAGCCGAACAAGAACTTTTGCATCCTATTACAGGACAAGTTGTGGTAGAAACGGGAAAATTGATTACTCGATCCATTGTGAATCAATTGAAAGAAACTCGTTTCCAAGTGGGTGAATATTTAGCTCGAACTCGTAATGCTAAAGATGACAATAATCAGTAATTAGTAATTAGTAATCAGTAATTTAGGGGCAGTTTATTGATGATTAATTTGAATCAACATTTTTAAAATTTTACCTCTTTTATAAATTACTGATTACTAATTTATTTATCATATTTATATCCTTGTAATGCTTATGTTTACTCAGTTATATCGTTTGAGTATTGAGGTGGATGGCCGTTATGCAACACCAGAAGAATTAGGGTTTTTAAAATTTTATTTTGAAACTTTACCCGTTCGGATAAGTACCTATCAAAAGCTTCAAAAGTATGAATCTATTATTATTCAAAGAATACAAGATAAACTTCAACAAATCAACCCTAAAATCCTGATTAAAGGTTCGGTTAATTTAACTTCTAAATGGCGTTTAGATACGATCAGAATTTTACGATATTCAGCAATGACTTTATTAATTAATGATCCCGATTACTTGCAGGAAAGCTTATTAAGTTGGTTTGCAACTATTTTACAAGCCTTTAAGGTACAAGATATTACTCAATACACTTACAAAGCTATGTTTGATGTTCTCGAAGACTACCTCACCCCAGAGGAAAAAATTTTATTTTTTCCTCTGATCGAACTTAATTTGAAAATTTTGTGCAAAAAAAGCTCGTTATAAATTAATGGTTTTGGATCAAATCATTTATAAACTTTTCCATTGGGCAATATTGCACCCTGTAATTGTGATCCCTTAATTTCAGCATTCGCTAAAATTGCTCCTTTTAAATTAGCTCCTCTTAAATCAGCTTTGCTTAAATTAGCACCCATTAAATTAGCATCTGCTAAATTGACATTTCCCAAATGAGCATTTCTTAAATCGGCATTAATTAAACAAGCTTTACCCATGTTGGCAGAACTTAAATTACTAGCACTTAAGTTAGCTTCCATAAGTAAAGCTCCCTCTAAATTTGCTTCGCTTAAATAAGCTCCTGCTAAATTAATACCCGTTAATAGTTTTTGTCTTAAATCAATTGCTCCTAAGTCAGCACCACTTAAATTAATACCACTAAGATGAGCGCCATTTAAACAAACATTGCGAAGATAGGTTTTACTCAAATTGGCTTTACTGAGATTGGCTCGGCTTAAGTTCGCTTCATTGAGATCGGCTTCTAATAAACTAGCAGAATTAAGAAAAGCATCTGTTAAATCAGCGTGTCTTAGATTCGTTTTTAACATTTGAGCTTTTCTTAAATCAGCTCCTTTTAAATTAGCTCCACTTAAATTAGCTCGAATAATAGTGGCTTGACTCAAGTTGGCTCCTGATAAGTCTACATCTTTTAAATTCGCTTGAGTTAAATCTGTATTGTTCAAGATGGCTTGACGAAGGTTGGCTTTAATTAAATAAGCTTTAATCAGACAAGCTTGAGTCAATACGGCTTCTAAGAGAATAGCAGAACTAAAATCAGCACTTTTGAGATTAGAATAGCTTAAATCTGCTTCTTGCAAATTCGCCCAGTTCAGGTGAGATCCTTCGAGATTGACTCGACTTAGATTAGCCTTAGTTAAAATCGTACCACTGAGACTAGCTCCTGTCAGATTAGCCCCTGCTAAATTAGCTCCGGTCAAATTTGCTTTACTTAAATTTACCAGACTGAGATGGGCTTCGCTTAAGTCAGCATTACTAAAATCTGCACCGATCAAATGAGGACGATTTTGAGGTTCTCGAACATTAGTTAAACCCAGAGTTTGTACCCCATTCGGTCGATAAGAATTGCTGCTCAAAATCACACCTCGCAGATTGGTGCCTTTAAAATCCCGTTCTCCATCTGCATATCGACTCAGCAGTTCAATAGCATCCATGGGTTTAACCTAAAATAATTCGCCTATCAAGGGATCATTTCTACATCATGATGTTTCGCGTAATTCTTGAAGAATCGTTTCATGATCTTTCCCCTCATTAACCCAGGTTTCTGCCACTTGTAAACGATTATTCAAACCTAGAATAAATCGATTACAATCTGCGCCCATTGATTCACAAGTTGTTTGAATACAATGGAGATCTCGTCCTGTTAATCGACTAAAAAAGGAACTAAAAACTCCCGCTTCTAAAAAACAAGCTGGTTGTTTTCCTTGGGGAGCGACGCTGGCAAAAGGTGAATTTTGAGTAATGAGAATGATCAATCCCGCGTTAACATATTGGGCATCAAAATCAAAGGTTCCCCAACCATGAGTTTTCCAACATTGTTGTAAACATTGAATCAATTCAACCATTTCCATCTGTGCTACAGGTTTGCCATAATATTCGCTGATTTCTTCACAAAAACGAATATAAAAATTCTTTCCCCACCAACGACCACAATTGAATAAAACTAAGCGAGTAGCTTGACCTGTTTCTTGTTCCAATCCAGAATAGATTGCATCAAGTAACGTAGAAGGAATTCCGAGTAAACGAGCACCGAGACGATTTTCTAGTAAACCTAATTCTAAATCTCCTTTAATATAAGCATTGTAGGCGAAGTAGTTACCCGGAAGTTGAGGTTTAGTCAGTAAGTTGCTAATTTCAATCATAATTTAATCAGGAGTATTGATAGTTGATAGTGAACGGTGAATGGTTGCTCAAGAGATAGGTTCAGGACATACAAGAGTAGGGGGTGTTGACGGCTGAATTGTTTTAAGTTTCAGAGTCTAGTAAGCCGGTTTTTACCTGTTCTAAGAAGGGTTGCAGAAAAATGATGGCTTTGGGGGAAAGTAATTCATTTAAACGAGCTAGAAGAAGTTGATAAATTTGGCTATCAATGGATTGGGTATTATGGGCTTTAATTAAACCTGATAACCATTCAATAACTCGTTGTTTAAGGTATTCTGAATCATTTAATAACATTGCCATGGCACTATGGCGCAGGATGAGAATCCATTGCTGTAGAATTTGTTCTAAGCGTTCTTCCTTTTCTTGAGGAAATAGTTTAGGAACTTGATCGGCAATTGGCTGAAAAATCATGACTTCTCGATCCCGAAGAAATTCATAAATTTTTAATCGTTGGGCTAAAGTTTCTGCATAACTTTTAAAACCCTGTAATTCCTCTGTCTGAAGATAGCGATTTTCCGCCTGAACTAATAATTCAGTTAATTCCGTTTGCATACAGATTCACAATGTTCAGTAAACAGTAAACAGTAATCAGTAACTCGTTTTTGGTTTTGTAGTTTCAACGGACGGGTAGGCTAACAATTGATAACTACTGATGATTAATTCTTGACTGGTAACTGATTTTTTAATAACTGAAGAATCCCATTACTTGAGTTGGCTTCTAAAATAAACCCATTAAATCGTCAATGGTAACATCTAATTCTTCCGAAGGATCAGACACAGACGTAGATGTTGACGATATAATCGGCATAACCCCGACTTGGGGTATTCCTTCCCAATCAATGCCTTGAAAAAAATCAGTGACGGACAGGGTTAAATTAATGGGTGAAGAAGTAGAATGACCATTTGCTACCCGTGAAGGTATACCCAGCCAGTTGAGGTTACTAAAAAAGTCTTGAACAGACTCATTCATCCAAGTTTTGTGATGGTTCATCGTAAGATAACCCCATCTTGTAATTTCCGTTGAATATCTCTGGCGGTTGCTCCTTCATTCAACCAAAAACCAGCCGCATCAATGCGATCAGGATTTCCTAACAGAAACTTACAATAAGTTTCTCCCATCGAATAACATTGTAATTCAATACAACTGAGACTTTTTTTGACCAATTTGCTAAAAAATCCCGCAAATAATCCGGCATAAATATGACAAACTGGTTTTCCGACATCTCCTAGACTGCGAGCAACGGCAGAGTCAAATAAGTTAATAAAAATACACCCATGTTTGCGATCGCTCATATCAACTTCCCAACGTCCCCAGCCTTGGGCGGTGAACGGCCACCACCAAGTTTCTAATAAAAACATGAGGTTGGATTGGCGAATACTTTGGCCATACTCGGTTTCATACCAGTGTTGGAAAAACTCAGCATCCTTAACTCCCCACTCTTTGCCAATGGTATACATAATGACGGATGAAGCATTTCCAACTTCTTCTTCTAATCCTTCGACCAACCCAATAATAAAATCTTCGCTGGTAAAGATATTTCGCATTTCATTCCAGTCTGTCACCGTTCCCATCGGTGAGTTAAAACTGAAAAAATCTTGAAATCGATAGTGATTATGAGCTTTGGGATGGGTTTTTTTTAGTTTGGATTGATTCTCCATCTGATGTTGGGCTGCGGTGGTTAAGACCATCGGCTGCATACTCCTTTTTAGTCAACTAGGATTAATCGGTAAGTTTAGGTTGATCAGCAATCATGGGGGTGTACAGATACACGCTACCGCGTCTCTAAGCACAGCAACTTTGATTAAGAATCGCAGTTGTTTTCCTGAATGTTTCCCTCAAGAAAGAAGGCTCAAGCTTCTTGTAACACATCAGGTTGCTGGTTTGGGAGGTTTCCGCAATCAAATTTGTCTGTTAGTTGACTCTACCTAAGTTCTCAACAGGCAAAATGAATGCACCCCTGTATCTAATGTAACTCGATTCTTTGCGGTGAAACATCACATTTTTTGACAGACAGAAAGTGGGGTGTAGGGTGTCAGGTCGAGAAGTCAGGAGTTAAGGACTTCCCCAATGCTTGGGGTGCTTCCCGTCCTGATCAATAGGTCTTTGAATGGTTCAGGGTGTGCTGGAGGGATGAAATACTGGAACATTCGCTGTCGTTTTGAATAGTAGGTTGTAGAATTTGTTGGGCTGGTATTTCGATCAAAAATTTAGTGTATTCTCCCAATTGAGATTCACACCAGATCCGACCTTTATGACGTTCCACAATAATTTGATAGCTAATTGACAACCCTAAACCTGTTCCACGCCCGACAGGTTTTGTTGTAAAAAACGGATCAAATAATTTAGAATGAATTTCTTTAGGAATCCCCAAACCATTATCAGCAATTTCAATCAAAATTTGTTGATGACGGATTAATAACGTACGAATCTCTATTTGAGGCTGAATCTGGGATTTATCAGGGGAAATCAAAGAAAATTTATTCTGCATCATTGAATCATGGAGGGCATCAATAGCATTGCTAATCAGATTCATAAAAACCTGATTCAGTGGCCCTGGATAGCATTCAACTAACGGAATATTTCCATAGTGCTTAACCACTTCAATTCCAGTAAATTTCCCTTGAGCTTTCAGTTTACTTTTCAAAATCATCAAGGTACTTTCTAAACCTTCATGAATATCAACCTGCTTCAACTCTGCTTCATCATGACGAGAAAAAGTTCTTAACGACCGAACAATATCTCGAATGCGATTGGCTCCCACCTGCATTGATTCAACAATTTTCGGAAAATCTTCCTTGAGGAATTCTAAATCAATCGATTCTATTTCTTGCTGAATTTTTGGACTCGGATTTTTATACTCTTGTTGGTAAATTTCAAGTAAATTGAGGACATCACGAGTATAATTTGTGGCATGGATTAGATTGCCATAAACAAAATTAACAGGATTATTAATTTCATGGGCAATTCCGGCAACCAATTGACCTAAACTCGACATTTTCTCACTTTGAATGAGTTGTATTTGAGTTTGTTTAAGTTCTTTTAAAGTGTTTTTGAGTTGATCATTTTTTCGTTTTAATTCCAGAGAGGTTTTTAATCGTTCTTCGGCTTGTTTTAAAGCTTCCTCAGCGCGTTTATGGGCGGATAAATCTCGAAACGTCCCCATAAAGAAGGATTGATAGCCAAATTTGACCTGATTAATGGTGGCTTCTAACGGAAAACAAGAGCCATTAGCTCGACGACCCACAACGGCTTGACGACCTTGTAAAAGCCACTTTTCTAATAAGGTTTTTTGTTCTTGAATCTGGGAGGTGGGCCAGTCAAACAAATGCAGAATTGACATTCCAATTAATTCCGAAGCTGAATATCCAAATATGATTTCGGCGCTGGGATTTGCCCTTAAAATTTCTCCGGTTGGGTTGGCAAACGTGATCATGGCATCTGTAGCATTTTCAATAATCGCTTCGGTTTGGCTTAAGGAATCTTCTAAGGCTTGCATGACTTGGTTATAGCGAAAGCCTATTTGACCAACTTCTGTAAAGCTATTTTCAGGAACTCGCCGTTTAAAATCTTGGGTACGAGCTTGATATTCCATGACTTCAAACAAATCATAAATTTCCGTGCGAGCGCCATGTTCAGAAATATTCAACCCAACTGTTTCTGCTTCCACAGAAACCCGCAAGGGAAAATAACGATTGAGGATGGATAAAACTAACCAAGTTAAGCCAAATCCCCACACAAAAGAAACACCAATTCCTAATAATTGAACCAGCAGTTGTGCATTGCGAGATAACCCTGTATTGAGTAAATCCAGATTTCCAAAAATTGCAACGGCTAGGGTTCCCCAAACGCCTCCACCCGCATGAACCGCAACGGCATCAACGGCATCATCAATTTGCCATCTTTTGAGGGTAACAGACACTAACATCATAATGGCTGCCCCAATTCCACCAATAATCGGAGCCATGGGGGTTGAAACGACATGGTTCGATGCAGTAATAGCAACTAACCCGGCTAAGGAACCATTAATAATCAGTTCCACTTCTGGGCGACGATGCCAAACCCAACTCAGAGCCGCCCCCACTAACATTCCTGATGTTCCGGCCAAAACCGTATTAACAATAATGGTGCTAACTTGAATATCTAAATGTAAGTAACTACCCCCGTTAAATCCTAACCATCCTAACCACAGCAACATGGTTCCCAAGACTGAAAACTGGAGGTTTGACCCCCGCATTTGTTGAGGCGGTTCCTGGCTGGAAAAGCGCCCCATGCGTGGCCCAATCACCAGTAAAACGGCCAAAGACACCCATCCTCCGATACTATGAACGACGGTAGACCCCGCTACATCGACAAACCCCAGTTCTCCTAACCACCCGGTTAAATCATTGGTTTCAATGCCATTCCAAGCCCAACGGCCAAAGATGGGATAAATGATCCCAGAGGTCAAAGCTGCCACTAACAAATAAGACCCAAATTTCATGCGTTCCGCCGATGCGCCTGAAACGATTGTTGTGGCGGTACTACAAAACATGGTCTCGAATAGAAAAAAAGCCGCTTTCTCTGGAGAAGAGGTGGTATCAAAAAAGAAAGCTTGTGGGTCAATTCCTCCTGTGGGTGTCTGGCTAAACATCAAGGCATAACCAAAAGCCCAAAATAGGGCTACGGAAATCCCAAAATCGGCAAAATTTTTGACTGCAACATTAATACTATTTTTGGAACGGGTTAAACCGGACTCTAAACACATAAATCCGGGCTGCATTAAAAACACTAAGCCCGCACAAACCAGCAGCCAGAGAATATCAATCACTGAATTATCGATTACTCACTTAAGTTAATTGTCTCAACTTCTCTTAGGAGTTTTTGTTGATTTTTATACAGTTAATCGAGAACGGTTTGAGTTAACGAGATCCTTCATCCTAACCCATCCGCTATAAATCCGATGGTTGTAGGGAAAAAACCTTACATTAGGAAAAAAAATACTTGAGGTGTTGACAAAGGGAATCAGGTTTGGCTACAGTAACAAGCGTGTGAGGAGCGAACCAGCAGGGACACCGAGACGAAACACGGCCAGTCGCCGGTGTCCTTTCTGAACAGAAGGAAACATACGTTCTTCAAAAGACTGCCACTTTGAAGACTTAATTTTCAAAGATCTTGAACCGTTTAAGGTCATGACTCAACTCCCTAGTCTCTAGGCTTGGGAGATATCGCTAATAGAAATCAACATTTTGTCCTGAATGACCCAGTATTTTGCTACAGTTGCCAAGGGTTTAGAATTTATAGCTGCTCAAGAGTTGGAACGTCTAGGAGCACATGATGTTCGTCCTGACTTTGCTGGAGTTCATTTCACAGGTTCTCGTAAACTGCTTTATCGAGTCAATCTTTGGGGGAGAACCCTATTTCGGGTGTTAGTACCCATTGCTGAATTTCCCTGCGCCAATGCTCAACAATTGTATCAAGAAGTTCAGAATATTGATTGGACAGAATATTTATCTCCTTTGAATACCTTTGCAGTTAACTGTACTGGAAAAAATGAAGCGTTAAACCATAGTCATTTTACAGCCCTTCAAGTTAAAAATGCCATTATTGATCAACAACGTTTAGAATTTGGGGAACGTTCTAATATTGATATTGATCATCCTGATTTATGGATTAATCTTCACATCCATGAGAATCAAGCAATTTTAAGTTTAGATAGTTCTGGAACCAGTTTACATCGACGGGGATATCGTCCAGCCGTTGGACTTGCACCTTTAAAAGAAAGTTTAGCGGCGGCTTTATTAGACATGGCAGAATGGAATCCGAATTTACCGTTTTTAGACCCTTTATGTGGGTCAGGAACTTTACCCATAGAAGCCAGTTTAAAAGCCTTAAATATTGCACCCGGATTATTTCGAGAAAGCTTTGGGTTTATGAAGTGGAAAGATTTTGATGCTAAATTATGGGATAGTTTAAAGCAAGAAGCATTAGAAGCGCAATTAACGACTTTATCCGCTCCTATTCTCGGTTCTGATCAAGATGGTGATATTGTTAATCAAGCTTATGAAAATGCTCAACGGTGTGGCGTTTCTGAACAAATTCAGCTACAGCAATTAGAATTATCTCAGATTGAACCTCCAACCAGTCATGGAATTATTATTTGTAATCCTCCCTATGGAGAACGGTTGGGAAATATTGAAGAATTAGCTCCTTTATATAAGCAATTAGGAGATATTTTTAAACAACGGTTTAAAGGGTGGACAGCTTATATTTTGACAGGAAATAAAACATTAGGAAAACAAGTGGGTTTGCGAACTTCTCGCCGAATTGCGGTTAATAATGGTGCGTTACCCTGTACTTTGTTGAAGTACGAACTTTATTAAGTATGGTATGTCTAAATCAATTGTACAACTGTTTTGATTCCCAATTTATTGTAAGGTGTAAGGGCGAGGAAACCTCACCCCTACCTAGAAATAGCAATATTAGTCAAGAATAGTGAGATTAAAGCTTTTTCCAATTTGAGTTAATTGATGAGTTTTAGAATCATAACCCCAGACTTTCATTTGATGATTTCCAGGTGGTAAAATTGCAGTGGGAACACGAATCATCCATCCTGATTGTTCCAATTTTGGATTAGATAAAACTTGAACTACATCCGGTCTAGCAATATTAACTTGTCCCACAGCAATTAATTGATTATTTTCCCCTAAGCTTAAATAAACTGCATCCGCAGGTTTTGATTGTTGAGGAAGAATAGACCATCCGCCAATTAATAAATCATCTTGTTGATGGATAGCTTGGGTTGGAATGGATTCTATTGAACCATTTAATAATTTAGTTTGAGTAAATTTTAACGGTTGATTACTCCGTTTCCAAAACCAATGGGATTGAACCGTTTTATAGGGTTGATAGGTTTTTAAAACATCCTGATAAATTAAAGCCGCTGATTCAGATTTTAACACTAAATCCCAAGGATTGTGATACCACATTTCATTCGTTAATAATAAAATATTGGGTTTTGTTTCATTCAGTTCTTGAATCACTTGTTGTTGAGCAACGGTCGGTTTTGCATAAAGGACATAACCATATTTAGAACAGGATGGTTTATTAAATAAATAATACCATAATCCTTCAGAAGTTAAGGTATAAAAGCAAGATTGTTGATCAATTTCTGGTTTTAGCGTGTTCCAAGCTTCTAAATAATCAGGTTTTAAGAGTGCTTCATTAGGAGTGGATAAAGCTTGAGGAAGTTGAGCTATTTTTTCTATCCCTTTAATCAGATTAAAACCCGGTTCAGTTAAGATAATTGTAGCCAAAATCAGAAGCATAAATGTTTTTTGCAGTGTAGTTATATTGAATTTATATAACTGCGGTTCTATTATATTTTTATAGCCTAAATAAACTAGGTAAAATCCTAAAAAAGCCGTGATTAATGCGCCATGATAAGCGTGTGCGATATCGCTTCTATCGAGGGTAATTCTCATGTAAACTGATGCAGATACCCATAACAAAATAATCAGATAATTGCTTTGAATAAATGGAAGAAGTTTAAAACCATAATTCTTAAAGTCTAATAGCAGATAAACTAAAACAACACTTTGAACCAACATTGATAACCAAAAATTTTGTGACGTCCAAGTCAGTTCTAGGGTAGGAAGAGGAATAAAAGAAATATAGCGTCCGTATTTTCCCCAATATAAAACTTGAGAGATAATCGCATTAATTTGATCAAAACCTAAGAGGATTAAACTAACAATAGAAGCAGTAATAATTCCAATTAATGTTCCTTTTATCCATAAAATCTTGGTTTTATTAGGCAAAAATAATGATAAAATACAAGTGAATAAATAAACCGCTATAAAATATATGGCTCGATCATAAATATAGAAAAAACTACTAGGAATTGAGGCTCCAATTAAAACCGATAACCATTGTGCTTGATTGGTTTGAGTTTCAGCTATTCTAAAAAAACGTAACGTTAAAGCTAATTGAATAATAAAGCTGGTTCCTCGACGACCATCAAATTTATAAAAAATTCCATCGAAAACACAAAATAAAAGACAGGATAGCAAAAATATTTTTAATCGATGTTTACGGATATTGGCTAAGTTAATTAATTCCCACAAGATCCAAAAATAGCCTAAACAAGTGATGACATTCTCTAAATTTACAAATAACCGAGTTACAGCAATTCCATTATTTTGAGTCGCCAGATTTTTTGCTAACCAACTGGGAAGAACATCAACACCATAGCCATGAATTAAAACCGTATTAATAAAAGGTTGTTTGAGTTGTAAGAAATTCGGTAAAAAGCCTAAAAATTCTCCTTCATGAAAAGAATCTATTAAAGTTGAACTAATTTTAAATTGATTGAATGGAGTATTAATTAACCAAACTAAAAGTAAAAGACCACTGACTCCTATCCACGTATAACGATGGTTAAGAACCTGAAAAATTTTTTTGAAAGGTTTTTGATTAATATTTAAGACTAGGGTAGCTATCAAAGGAGGAGTCAAAAGTAAAATAATATATTTGAGATAGTCTGTATAAGGACTAATATTCTCAATACTGGCTAAAGAAATAACACCATTTTGATGACTTCCAAAGGGAATTTTAATGGAATTGACAATCGGTATTAAAATAATCCAGCTTGTTATAGAGATACAGAGAGTTAAAACTAAAATGGATTTCATTTTTTTATTTTTTAACTTTGAAATATCATTCATAAATTTAACCTGATTTGAGTTTACTTCTATTCAAGTAGACTAATTTTTTCTATGTTTTTGTTTGTCCTTGGTTCGATTAATAAGAATAATCCGTAACCCGCTAAAATACAAATTAGAGGCATTATCGGAGTTCTAAATCGAGTGCTTGCTCCATCTGGCCCACCAGCTAATATACTTAAATAAGTGAGTAAGCAAAGTATCACAATAACATAAAATTGATTGATTACCTGCTTTGTCAGAATTGCTTTGAACATGAGTGCCATATAGATTAGGATTAGAATTTCTAAAAGTAACCAAATTAAAAATATGGGCAAAGGAACTTGATTAAAATAAAATAGTACCCCACCAATAAATCCTTTATGAAAAAATTCTGTGAGGTAGTTAAAGAACATATCGTTAGTTTCACTAGGGGTAGCTAACTTAAAAAAACGAACAAATTGCCAAGGAACAGAATTAAATAAAAGATTTAAAATTCCATTGATTCTAAGACTCAAATAAATGAAGGGATTGCTTAAAATTATTCTTTTTGATTCTTGAGAAAAATAGTTATTGATTTTAATAGTATTTTTCTGATCTTCTTTAGAAATCTCGTTATTAATTTTTACAGGAATATAGTCCCAAACTTCTCGAAAATGAAGTTTATACTTCGCACTTAAAACCGATGAAGTGTGCCAGTAGTATAAATGACTTTCTTGAATTGAGCAGAAACCCGTGTAACCTGTTTCTATTTTATTCCGTAGTTGCCATAAATATAGGGGAGATACAGAAATCACAAGAAACAATATAGCATGAAATAAAACAATTTTACGATAATTAAAATTTTTAATTGCATAAATAATAAGCATTAAAACAATTAAATAAGGCAGATAATAATTGATAGGTCTAACAAATGTAGAGGCAACAAGAAATAATCCAGCAAAAATTATTTCTCTTATGGATTTATTTTTAAAATATAGAATTAATTGATAAACAAAAGCAATAAATAAACTCGTAAATAAAGTTTCTGTTAACAGACGATTAGCTAAAATAATAGATAAAGGCTCTATTGATAATAAACAACTGGCAAAAATTGCTGCTTTTTTAATTTTAAAAACAAGTAAACTGATTCGATAAACTAAATAAACAGTCCAACAACTTAAAATAAATTGTAAAAAAATCGTGAACAATTCTGGATGCCCTAAAAGAATTCCTGGTATTAAAAAAATAGAATATCCTGGAGTGCGGAAAACTTCTGGAATACCGTCTGTGGTAAAGCGACCTGTATTTAAAAGTTCAATAGCAGGTTTCAAGTAAGTTGGTGTATCTGCTGCATGAAAAGACAATAGGTATGCTTGACTCTCCCAGTTAAGTATTACATTTACTATGAAGAAGAAAAAGCGAATAATAAAGGTTATTCCTACAACCCAAACAATGATATTTATTTGTTTTAAATGGGGAAAAACTGACTTAATAATCATCTTAGTTACTAGATATGTTTTCTAAATTCAATTTTTGTTGTTCGCCAGAAGAGAAGGAATACAATTTATGTCCGGTAAAACTAATCATAGCCACACAAGCAGCACTCGCTAAACGAGATAAAGTTGGATGCCAACCTAATTCATTAATTAACAGTTGTAATAGCCCTAAATTAGCTAATAAACTATTTAAAGCAACGGTGGCAAATACGCCATATTGAATAAACCAGTTTTTCCAATAGACTCCAAAAACAAAACGACGACTTAACCAAAAGTTGGTACTGAGTCCCAGAAAATAACTAATTCCTAATGCAAAAACATACCAAATTCCTGACTGAATTAGGATTGAAAAAACCAGAACATCAACAATGGTTGCTGCACCGCCTGTAAATAAATATCCCCCAAATTCTTGGAGAACTTTTAAGGTTTGACGACGACGAGAAAGGCGAGTTTGGGTTGCTGCGGTTGTCGCTGCTTCTGCACTCGCTTCTTCGACATATTCACTATCACTATTAATATCCCAAAGGTTATGTTTACCTGGAGTTAAAACGTTCTCCGCCGCAAAGATTCCCATTAATAAACTATGGTCTTGATTATTATACTTAAATGCACCATAGCGTCCCACTAATTGCAAATTTTGAAAGGTTTGTAAATAATGTTTAATTTCTGATAATGCGGCTTGATAATTTCCCGCATAAACCGGGTAAGTTCGAGGTAAACGAACAATAAACCCTCCAGAAACGGTTTGATTTTTTAATAATCCAATTTTTCTTAATTCTGTTTCCGCTAATATTCGCAACTCATCTTCTGGACATTGCCATAAATCATCATCAAAATTACACCAATATTCACAACACAGAGGAGTTTGTTCAGCATTTGCTAACATTTCGGGTGACCAGTTGGCAAAATTGGTGACTCGTCCAACTTGAACCCTGGGGTCATTAATATATAACCAATTATCAGGAAAAAGATTACCTCCTTCTACCATTAAATAAACTAAAATTGTATTTCTAAATTTTAAGGATTTTGCTGCATCAATAACAGGTTGAGGGGGAGATTGTTGAAGTTGTTGAATTAAATGGGTTAGAGGAATAGAAGAAATTACTCCTCCACAAGCAACAGTAGTTTCCTCTTTTGTAATGCGATTTCTCAAGGTAAGATGGGTGACTTGAGAATGGTGATCATGAACTTGAATAACTTCTGTATTTAATAAAATCGGTTGTTGATGTTGTTGTAAATAATCAGCGATTTTTTCATAAAGTTGACCTGAACCTAAACGGGGAAATTGAAACTGGTCTATGAGATTTTTAACTTTCCCGTCATTCCCTAAAAGGGCATTTTTAATCGCTTTTGATAATGATAGTCCTTTAATTCGTTGTGCTGCCCAATCTGCACTAATTTCTGTACAAGGAATCCCCCATAATTTCTCGGTGTAACCTTCAAAAAATATTTCTGATAACCGTTTTCCAAACTTATTTTCTACCCATTCAGCAAAATTATTGGTTTGGCGTTTTGGAAATAATCTAACTGCTAAATAAGATAGAATAATTCTTAAAGTTTCAATTAACCCTAATGCGGATAAAACCTGTTGAGCTTTTAAGGGATAACTAAAATATTTTCCACCATAATAAATCCGAGTTAAACGGTTAACTGTAACTTGTTCAGTTCCTAAAACTTCATCCCAAAGTTGCAAAACCGGAGCAATTTTTGTATAAAATCGATGGGGGCCGTAATCTAAGATAAAGCCTTGATATTCTATACTTTTAGCTAAACCTCCGACTTGATGATCTCGTTCAACAACAACAACGGAATGACCTTGCTTTGTTAACGTATAAGCCGCAGCGAGTCCGGCTGGGCCAGCACCTAAAATATAAATGGGTTCCATCACACCTAATATTATCGTTTGATAAATTGTATCTATAATACAGGATTAGTTCGATAGTTTAACAAACTGACCCGATGAATACAATAATAAATCCTGAAAACGGCTAGGATTGTTTACGGTTAGGGTGTAAGATTGGGGTTGTACATCAGTGACTTGATAATCTGGAGTTGCAGGTGTATTTTTTGGAGTTAGAAAAAATAGGGTTTGGGGATTGGATAATTGAAATTGATATTGATTAATTTGAGAAGAATTAACGACGATTTTATCGGTGGGTTCTCGCAAGGTATTCATCATCACGAATAAAATATTATCTGTATAAAATCTAACTTTTTCAAAGGGTTTTTCAGTGGGTTTTTGCTCAAATTTAATATTAAATCGATTATTAATATCAAACAGATATAAACCTTGGATCAATCCCGTTCGATATAAATATGCGCCTCGATAATGATCAGGAACAGTGGTAATAATTGGAGATTCTACGGATGTTGTTTGCAAACTTAATAATAAACGTTGAGAAAGTTCGCCAGCGAATTGCCAATTTTGATTAACAGAATACAAGGATAATCCTAAACTGACTAATATTATAGAGGAAAAAGTTAAACAGAATGTAAAATTATTCAATAAAATAATTATTATTAAAGCAATATAAATAGAGGTAAAACTAGAACCCCAATATAAATAACGTTCTCCTTGAGTATCAAAGGGAGAAACGGAAACATTAATAGCGGGTAAAATACAAACCCAAAATCCAGCTATCAGTAACATGAAAGTTTGAGGAATTTGAGACGTGAATTGATGTCGATAATAACTTAAAATTAAAGCTAATAAAGATATGAAAATAATTCCCATAAAATTAATCAGCCAGACTGTCAAATTCAAAGAATCGAATTGAGGCGGTAAAAAGCTACGAGTGGGATAAATTATTAAATTGTAGAAAATTTGGGTCAGATTAAATTTAAGATGAATGCCTTCTCCATATCCTCCGACTAAGGTTCCTAACTTTAGATATCGACACAGAAAATAAAACCCTAACACCATTCCATAAAGTGAAACGATTGTTAATAACTTATTGAAAGTTCTGGGTTTTTCTTGTAAATGTTGGTAAAGTTCATAAGCTAGAATTAACCCAGGTAAACTCACAATCGATTCTTTACAAAATAAAGCAGCTAAAAAAGCAACTAAGGAAATCCATAGTTGTAAAGGTTGATCAAACTGTTTAAAGGTTAAATAAGTTGAAAAGGATAGTAAGGCAAAAAATGTGGCGATGACATCCGTTCGAGCCGAAATCCAAGAAACTGCTTCTGAATGGGAGGGTAATAATAAGAAAATAAATCCCGCAAAATAAGGAAAAAACCGCTTTAACTTTAATTTTAAACTTAAATTTAAACTCAATAAATAGGCAATTCTTCCCACTAAAAATGAATTTCCTAAATGAAAAGCAAAATTAGTGAAATGGTAGCCAAAAGCATTTAATCCCCAGATTTTATAATCTAAAAAACTAATTAACCCCAACAACGGTCTAAAAAATAACGATTGACCATGTTGTTGATTCACCCATAAGCCAAACGGCCCCAATTTAGATAATAAGGCAATTAAAACAAAATCATCCGAGAGGAAAAAACTATTCATCGTATTAGAATAAGCCATGAATCCGGTTAAGGCAATGATTACAATTAAAATCATTGAATAACCAGAAATTTTGGATAAAAATTTTGTTTTCATTTCCATGCTAAAATTTAGGCAAACTCATTTAGGCTAAGTTTATTTAGTATCAAGTTTTGGGGTGTTCCTGTCAAGCCATTTATGTGTCTAACGCCATTTAAACTTTTGGGAAAAATAGATCTCCAACCCCTAGTATTAAATGAGTCAATTTTTTACCTCGTAATTGTACAGACCTCTGGCTAAAAGAGTTCACCTCCGTTCCTGACGTGCTATGCTCCACAAAGAGTGTGTAAATATAAATTAAGAGGAGTGAATTTTATGGTCGCAACACCCGCTCAAACCCAGAACTTAAGTTCTTTCCAAAAAGAAGTCAACACCAGTCAACGCCGAACCCTATCTCATTTTGGCTTTATGGATCAACTTGGGGAACTTCCCAGCACCCCTTTATTTGGAACTGATGGTATCCGGGGGAGGGTTGGAGGGTTATTGAGTGCACCTCTAGCGTTACAAGTGGGTTTTTGGGCGGGTCAAGTGTTACGACAACAGGTTCACCATCCTGGCCCAGTAATTTTAGGCCAAGATACCCGTACCTCTGGCAATATGTTAGCAATGGCCCTCTCTGCGGGATTAATTGCTTCCGGGTTGGAAGTTTGGCATATTGGGGTTTGTCCCACACCTGGAGTCGCCTATTTAACCTCAACGTCTGAAGCCATTGGCGGTGTGATGATTTCCGCCAGCCATAACCCCCCAGAAGACAACGGAATTAAATTTTTTGGAAAAGATGGTACAAAACTATCCTCGGCGTTACAGCAGCAAATTGAAGCCGGAATTAGAGGAAATGCCGATTTTCCAATTATTTATAGTGACTGTGGCCAACACTATTACCGCCCCGAACTGATTCAACAGTATGGCCAATCTCTACACGGGCCATTACTCCGCACCACGAATTTACACGGAATGCGGGTGGTTTTAGATTTAGCTTGGGGTGCTGCGGTTTCCCTGGCGGCGCAAGTGTTTACAGAAATGGGGGCTGAGGTGATTTGCCTCCATGATCAACCCAATGGCCATCAAATTAACGTTAATTGTGGGTCTACCCATCTACACCAACTGCAACAAGCCGTATTAGAACATCACGCGGATCTTGGATTTGCCTTTGATGGCGATGCAGACCGAGTTTTAGCCGTTGATGGTCAAGGACGGGCTGTGGATGGAGATTATATTCTGTATTTTTGGGGCCAAACCCTCAGCCAAGCTGGACAACTTCCCGAAAATTTAATTATTTCAACGGTGATGGCCAATTTGGGCTTTGAACGAGCTTGGCAACAGTTCGGGGGCCAACTCATTCGGACTCCCGTGGGCGACCAGCACGTTCATGCTGAAATGAAACGTACTGGGGCGATGTTAGGGGGTGAACAGTCGGGACATATTCTCTGTCACCATTACGGAGTCAGTGGCGATGGCTTACTCACAGCTTTACATTTAGCAACATTAGTTAAACGTTCGGGTCAATCCTTAGCAGAATTAGTAGATAATAGTTTCCAAACCTATCCTCAATTATTAAAAAATATCCGGGTTGAGGATGTTTATCAACGGCGTCATTGGCAAGAATGTCAACCTGTAATCAAAGCCATTG